>NZ_CDRSSE010000024.1:0-46553 GCF_977051555.1 Segatella sp. | reverse complement strand
TATTTTACATGAGGATTTTGTCTCAGCAACCATCCAAGATATATAGATGGTTGCCAAGCCTCTGTGTCCCTTATATAAAAACATTATAAAGCCTTTAGATAGAGCTCGTTATCCCGAACTGAGGTAAATGTAGTAATCCATGATGAAGAGCAACAGCGATAACTTCCGCCAGTCTGCCATCCAGGGCATCATGAAGCGAATCAAGGCAAAGGGTGCAGAGGTGATTATCTACGAGCCTACATTGGAGGACGGTACCACCTTCTTTGGTAGCAAGGTGGTGAATGATATGGATGCTTTCAAGTCTCAGAGCCAGGCGATTATCGCCAACCGCTATGATGCTTGTTTGGATGATGTACAAGATAAGGTATATACACGAGATATCTTCCGGAGAGACTAGGAGATGCCGCACCTCCTACAGGGAAGAATTCAATTGCCCCAGCAAATCAACACTAGCGAAAAGTAGCTTGGTAGTGTGGGCACTACATACTCCACCTACAAGGCATCCTACAGCTCTCTTTCGGAAACTGACCCACCGAAAGAGACTCAGGATGCTTATTATTCAAGAACTTAAAACTATGCGTAATTTTACTCAATTAAAAATTGCCGTAGCCGGAACCGGTTACGTAGGACTTAGTATTGCTACGCTTTTATCCCAGCACCATGAGGTAACAGCAGTAGATGTAATTCCCGAGAAAGTAGATAAACTGAATCATCATATATCACCGATACAGGATGAGTATATCGAGAAGTATCTGGCAGAGAAGCCTCTGCATCTTACAGCTACCTTGGATGGCAAGTCAGCTTACAAAGATGCCGACTTCGTAGTCATTGCAGCACCAACGAACTACGACCCAGTGAAGAACTTCTTCGATACCACTCATGTAGAAGAAGTTATCGACTTGGTGCTGGAGGTAAATCCCGATGCAGTGATGGTAATCAAGAGTACCATCCCAGTAGGTTACACCCGAAGCCTATATCAGAAGTATGCCCAGAAGGGGGTGAAGCAATTCAATCTCCTTTTCTCCCCAGAGTTCCTCCGAGAGAGCAAGGCACTCTATGATAATCTCTATCCAAGCCGTATCATCGTAGGCTATCCTAAGCTGCTAGATCGTCCTGAGTTCGCAGAAGAAAATGAGGCAATCTTGAAGGTTACTGATGTAGAAAAGTTGAAAGAAGCAGCCAAAACTTTTGCCGCTTTGCTCCAGGAAGGAGCCATTAAGGAAAATATCGATACACTCTTTATGGGCATGAAGGAAGCAGAAGCCGTCAAGCTCTTCGCCAATACCTATCTTGCCCTAAGAGTAAGTTACTTCAATGAATTGGATACATACGCCGAAGTCAAGGGCTTGGATACCAAGGCAATCATTGATGGCATAGGCCTTGACCCACGTATTGGAACGCATTACAATAATCCAAGTTTCGGATATGGTGGTTACTGTCTCCCAAAGGATACCAAGCAGCTCCTGGCAAACTATGCCGATGTTCCAGAGAACCTGATAGAGGCAATTGTAGAGAGTAACCGTACAAGAGAAGACTATATTGCCGATGCCGTACTCAGAAAGGCTGGCTACTATAATGAGAATAGTAGCTATGATGCAAGCAAGGAGCACAACTGTGTGATAGGAGTTTATCGCCTGACGATGAAGAGTAACAGTGATAACTTCCGCCAGTCTGCCATCCAGGGCATTATGAAGCGTATCAAGGCGAAAGGTGCAGAGGTAATTATCTACGAGCCTACATTAGAGAATGGCAGTACCTTCTTCGGAAGCAAAGTAGTAAATGATATGGATGCATTCAAGGCACAGAGCCAAGCCATCATAGCTAACCGCTATGATGCCTGTTTGGATGATGTAAAAGATAAGGTATATACAAGAGATATATTTAGAAGAGACTAGTTATGGTAGATTATGATATTAGTCTAGATGGTAAGACCATCTTGGTGACAGGTGCTGCCGGATTCATCGGCAGTAATCTTGTAAAGCGCCTTTTTAATGATGCTAAGAACATCAAGGTAATTGGTATCGATAGTATTACCGATTACTATGATGTGAACATCAAGTATGAGCGATTGAAGGAGATAGAAGCTTTAGGTAAGGATTGGACATTCGTTCATGACTCCATTGCCAACAAGGAAGCTGTAGAGGAAATCTTCTCAAAAAACAAGATTTCTGTAGTGGTGAATCTTGCAGCTCAGGCAGGCGTACGTTATAGTATTACGAATCCTGATGCTTATATTCAGAGCAATCTCATAGGATTCTATAACATCCTGGAGGCTTGCCGCCATCACGAGGTAGAGCATCTGGTTTATGCTTCTTCATCATCTGTTTATGGAAGCAACAAGAAGGTTCCTTATTCTACTGATGATAAGGTAGATAATCCTGTAAGTCTGTATGCTGCTACCAAGAAGAGCAACGAGTTGATGGCTCATGCATACTCTAAGCTTTATAATATCCCAAGTACTGGTTTGCGTTTCTTTACTGTATATGGTCCTGCAGGTCGTCCTGATATGGCATATTTCGGTTTTACCAATAAACTGGTAAATGGTGAAACCATCAAGATTTTCAATTATGGAAACTGCAAGCGTGATTTTACTTATATAGATGATATTGTAGAGGGCATCGTAAGAGTGATGCAGCATGCGCCGGAGAAGCGAGTGGGCGAGGACGGTTTGCCTATCCCACCATACAAGGTATATAATATTGGTAACAGCCATCCTGAAAATCTTTTAGATTTTGTTACGATTTTGCAGGAAGAGTTGATTCGTGCAGGTGTGCTTCCGAAGGATTATGATTTCGAGGCGCATAAGGAACTGGTGGCGATGCAGCCTGGTGATGTGCCAGTTACTTATGCTGATACTACACCATTAGAGGAAGATTTCGGGTATAAACCTAATACATCATTGCGAGATGGATTAAGAGTCTTTGCGCAGTGGTATAAGGGATATTATGGAGTAAAATAAAGAATCAGTTTGATAAAATCATTGTCATAGACATTGATAAGAAGTTGTTTTTAAATTAGCAATGAACGTAATAAAAACGGAAATAGAAGGGGTATGCATTCTGGAACCACGCCTCTTCAAGGACTCTCGTGGCTATTTTTTCGAGAGTTTTTCTCAACGAGAGTTTGATGAGAAGGTAGGTCATATTGAATTCTGCCAAGATAATGAGAGTATGAGTAGTTATGGTGTGATGCGAGGCTTGCATTTCCAGCGTCCACCTTTTACTCAAAGCAAACTGGTGCGCTGCGTGAAGGGCAGAGTACTGGATGTAGCTGTGGATATACGCAAGGGTTCACCTACCTATGGTAAGCATGTGGCTGTGGAACTAACGGAGAATAATCATCGCCAGTTCTTCATCCCAAAAGGTTTTGCTCATGGCTTTGCTGTATTGAGTGAGACGGCAGTGTTTCAATATAAGTGTGACGAGTTTTATCATCCAGAAGCTGATGGAGGTATCAGTATTCTTGATGATAGCTTAGGTATTGATTGGAAGATACCAACTGAGCAGGCTATACTCTCAGAGAAAGATATGAAGCATGAGATGTTGAAGGACTTTGATAGTCCATTTGAATTTGTGTTAAAATAATAACAATTAAGATTTCAATATACAATATGGCAATAGCCCATCTTCCCTGTTTACCGAAGAAGCGCTTGGCAAGTGAGACATTAAGTTTGAGCCAGTCAATGCATTGAGTAAGCTTTTTGTAAAACTGAAAAATTTAACAATTAATTATTTTTAAAAAGTAAATATTTAATTGATTAATATAAAATCAATATGAAACCAATAACAAGATTGTTAGTCAATACGTTATCTCAATATGCTAGAACAATATTGAATGTATTATTGTCTCTTTATTCTACACGTTTAGTCTTAGAATCTCTTGGGTCAGGAGATTATGGTATTTATACATTGGTTGCTGGAGTAGTATCTATGTTGTATTTTATAACAAATGCTCTTTCCAGTACGACTCAAAGGTATTTGTCATTTAATCAAAATAGATCTGTAAAATCACTTGGTATTCTAAGAGGCTACGTTGTTAATAGTTTAGTTATACATATTTGTTTAGGAGTATTCCTTTCGTTGTGTATGATTGGCTTGATGTTTTATTTATTTGATGGCTTTTTAAATATTAATAGTAATCGGCTTTTTGCAGCAAAGGTCGTTTATATAGCAATGGTATTAATGTTGCTTGTTGCTTTAGTTACAGCACCTTGTCGTGCGGTATTACTCTCTCACGAGAATATAGTCTTTATTTCTATTATAGATGTGTTGGAAGGGATTTTAAAATTGTTGATTGCATGTTGTATTTCAGTAATTTCGGGTGATAGATTGATATGGTATGGTTGCTTGATGGTTGTTGTTTCATTTTTTAACTTTTTTGCGTTTTATTTTTATGTTATTCATTGTTACAGGGAATGCACTAAGCTTAATTTATCATATTTATCAAAGTCTAAGATAAAGGAACTTATTTCCTTTGCTTGCTGGACGACTTATGGTACTTTATGTATATTTGGTAGAGTTCAAGGCATCGCCATGGTTTTAAATAAGTTTTTTGGTACAGTTATAAATGCTGCATATGGTATCTCTTTACAGATTAATGCTGCTCTGGGGGCTGTTTCTGCAGCTTTATTAACAGCAATAAAACCTCAGGTGATAGCCGCAGAGGGTGAAGGTGAAAGAGATAAAATGTTACGACTGTCTGAAACTGGGTGTAAATTAGGTTTCTTGCTACTTTCTGTTTTTGCAATACCTATATTATTTAACATGCAGAATTTGCTTACATTATGGTTAGGTAAGGTACCAACTAATACGTCTTTTTTCTGTTCTGTTATTATTATAGGTACCTTATTTGATCAAGCCACTGTAGGCTATTCAGCGTCAATACAAGCGGTAGGTAATATAAAAAATTATACAATCGTAATTGATACGCTTAAATTTTTTACAACTTTTTTAATAGCTATTTTGTTGTATGTGGGTGTTAATATCCATTGGGCTTTTGTTTCTTACGCAATAATTGAAATTATAGGATCGATTTTATGCCTTGTATTTTGCAAATTGAATGTAGGTTTATCGTTTAGAAAATACATAGTTAATGTTGTTTTGCGTCTAATTGCCCCTTTTTCTCTGTATTGTATTATTTGGTATTTGGGTTCGTTTGTTAATTTCTCTCTTTGGATGTTTATACTGCAATTTATATTCTTCTTTTCTGTATATGCCTGTGCTATTTTCTTTATTTCTTTACGAAATTCGGAGAGGATGGTGATAAGCAATATGTTCTTTAGTTTTTTCTATAAAGTAAACATTTTGTTTAAAAATAATGAATAACGTGTTTTTTTTAGTTATGCTTACATATGCTTTAGTTGGTTTCTTATTGCCGACTAATATTTTATGTATGTATGCAACGGGATTAGGGCTTATTATTATTAATGCCAAAATGATAGGAAATTCTTTGTTAAAACAAAATTTTCCTATGTTTTTTATTTCTATTTTTATAATGAGTTATTGTGTTGAGCCTTTAGGATATTTGTTCGGGTTCAAGCAACATATAATTAGAATAACAACAGCAGAAAACACAGATACCGTATTCTTTGCTAGTCATTGTCTTTTGTTTTTCTTATTATTTCTTTCAACTTTTATTAAATATGAAGTTCCAAATGACGTAAGATTGGTTAAACAAACTATTCTAGTAGAGAACCAATTAGGTTTTTGGTTGGCTCTAAGTATTGCTTTTTTATGTGTAATCTTAGGAGTATCTGGAAAAAATATTTTCGAGTCTGGTGGCTATGGCAGGGGTGAAAGCGCTAGGTCATCTGTATTTGAATATTCTATTATATTTATAACTTGTGCATTGATATATGCAAGGAAATCTAATGAAAGATTTTTGGTGTATTTCGTATGTTTTATATTTGTTATAAAGGATTTGCTGTATGGGGGGCGTATATCAACAGTTATGTTGTTGATATCAATATTCCTTATTCGATTCTTTAATAATTTTAAATTTAAACATGTTTTGTTAGCGGTTGCTTTCGGTTATATATTTTTAAACTTTTGGGGGTACTTCCGTTCTGGTGTTGATAGTTCTGGATTTACTTTAAGTAAAAAGGATGGAAATGCTAGCTTTGTGTTTTATGCCTCTATGCGTCTTCATTATATGATTGACATTGGAGCTTTAACGTTAGAAGATAGATTAAAATCATTAGTCTATTTTTTTATGTCAATTTTTGTTCCTTCAAATTTCTTGCCAGGTTTAGCTAATCTTTCTTCATACAAACAAAATCTTTATTATTCAGGAGGTGGTGGATTAATTTCTACTTTCTCTTATTGTTGGGGCTGGGCTGCAGGTGTTGGTTTCTTTGCTCTTTGGGTTGTTAAGGTGGTAAACAGTTTTTTCTATTCTAATTCTGTTTATTGGAAATATTATGCCTTATTAGTTATCGTATCAACACCAAGATGGTTTGCTTATTATCCGATTCAGATATTTAAGTTTGCTTTATATGGTGTTTTGATATTTTATATTTTGAATAGTTTGATTCCAAAAACAATAAATATTGAAAATGAAAAATAATTTATGGACACATCTTTTCTCTAAAGATGGTGCTTTTTGGCTAGTGTATTACTTGATAAATGCGACACCTTTAAAAAAGTGCGTGCCAGACAAGTGGTACTTAACTATACAGTATCGCTGCTTTTGTGGCAAGTTTATTAACTGGAAGAATCCAAAGACTTTCAATGAAAAGCTACAGTGGCTCAAGGTCTATAATCGTAAACCTGAATATACTATGATGGTAGACAAAGTGAAGGTGAAAGACTATGTGGCTCAAAAAATCGGTGAACAATATGTTATCCCAACTCTTGGTGTATGGGACAAGCCTGAGGATATAGACTTCGATGCCTTGCCTAATCAGTTTGTCTTGAAGTGTAACCATGATTCAGGAAGTATTTGTATTTGTCGAGATAAAAAGACTTTTGATAAGTCAAAAGCGGTTAGCAAGTTAAAGGCTGCCATGAAGCGAGATATGTATTGGGATGGCAGAGAATGGCCATACAAGAATGTTGAGAAAAAAATCTTTGCAGAGAAATTTATGATGGAAGCACCAAGTTTCTGTATTAATGATAATGCAAATCAAAAACCTGAAGAATTGATAGATTATAAATTTTTCTGTTTCAATGGTAAACCTAAAGTCTTATTTGTAGCTAGTGATCGTGCCAATAAGGTTTGCTTTGATTACTATGATATGCATTTAAATCATCTCGACCTAAAACAGGGTAGTGATAATTTCAAAGGTGAGGTAAAACTTCCTAAGCATTTTGAAGAAATGAAGAAATTGGCAGAAGAACTTTCTGTTGGCATACCTCAAGTCCGTACAGATTTTTATGAAATAGACAATAAAGTGTTCTTTGGCGAATTAACTTTCTTTGATTCTAGTGGCTTAGCTAAATTCTCTCCCGAATCATGGGATGAAAAGCTAGGAGAACTCATCGTTTTACCCCCTATCGCGGATACCTTATTGTAAATGAGGGTTGTACTCTATCACTTCATCTCGATTCTATAGCAGAAAATGACCTTCGTGACTACAAGTTTTTTTGCTTTGATGGTGTACCAACATACTGTCAGGTTATCTCCGATAGAAACACTGACGAGAAAATTGACTTCTTTGACATGCAATGGGAGCACTTGGTTGGCTTGGTTGGCTTGAATGATAATGTTCAAAACAGTGAGCAAGACATACCTTGTCCTGATAGCTTTTCGGAAATGAAATTGTTGGCGGCCAAGTTAGCCAACAAACTTCCTTTCTCCAGAATAGACTTTTATGAGATAAACCATCGACCTTACTTCGGCGAGATAACTTTCTTCCCTGCTGATGCTTTTGGCTCTTTCAGACCGATGGATTGGAACGATAGAATGGGAGATATGATAACTCTCAATGTGTAAGAAAATAATAATGTAAAACAAATTTTTAAAAATATGAAGATTAAGAAATTTATCAAGCAACTGTATATTGGGCGTTTCTGCTCTATTTACAGTAAGCAGTATGCTTATATGCTGAAAGTCAACAATATCCCTAATGCCGCTAGCCCAGGTGAGGAAAAATGGGGGGGGGTACTGGAAGATCTTGGGAGTAAATCCATTGAAGGAAACTTACAGGGTGTTTTATCAATATATGGGCGATGATTTGAGAATTTTACCTGAGACAACTTGCCATTACGTGATAGAACCCATATTGAATCCAGAAAAAATGGTGGGATTCTATTCTGACAAGAATTTCTTTGAGAGAATTTTACCTGCGGGATTCTGCCCAAAGACTATACTGAGGAAAATTCAGGGTCATTATTACGACTGTAATTATCAGAGAACTGATATAGACTCCAAGACATTAGATTCTCTCCTAGATAACTGTTGCGCAGATAAAATAATCGTCAAACCTTCCATTGAATCCTGTTCTGGTAATGGAGTGGAGTTGTTCTGCAAGCATGATGGTGGCTTTATTCATGCTAAGAATAATGGAAGACTTACATACGACTGGTTGGAGAAAAATGGAGGCAGCGATTTCATCTTGCAGGAGGCTATCGTACAATCTGACTTCATGAGCCAGTTTTGCGATACTTCTGTCAATACCTTACGCCTCGCCGTCTATCGTTCGGTTAAAGATGAGGAATGTCATGTCATTGCTTCTGTTATGAGAATAGGCAGTAAGGGTAACTATGTTGATAATGGCCATGCTGGAGGTAGATTTGTAGGTATATCTAAAAGTGGTAAGATGAGTAATGTTGTCTTTGATCAGTATGGTGTTAAGCAAAATGTCTTCAATGGGGTAGATTTCTCCAAGTATAATTTTAACGTGCCCAACTGGGACAAAATTGTTGGCTTTGCCAAGGAAGTAGGGAAATGTGTGCCGCATCATCGATTGTTGGCACTGGATGTTGCCATCCAAAAGAATGGCGAACCAATCCTAATTGAATATAACATAAATGGTTTCAGTATGTGGATTTTCCAATTCACGGGACAGCCAGCTCTGGGTGAATATACGGAAGAAATCAAGGAATATTGTGAGAAGCATTTGAGCGACAACACGCTGGCTTTATATATTTAAAAAACAAGAATGAAAAAATATGTGTTATGAAGATTTTGTTAGTAGGTTCATTTGGACAACCGATGTATGCACCTGCCTTCCTCTCAGGATTTAAGAGTCTGGGGCATGAGGTGAAGATTGTTGACTATGATGACTATCTTTATAATGATAGTTGCATTAAACACATCTTCTCAAGGTTGCAAACTCGTTATCATTATGGTTTCAAGCTATATTTCTATAACCACGATATTTTGAAAATGGCAGAGAAGTTGAGTCCTGATTTCATCTTTCTGTATCGCTGTTATAACATCTGGCCAAGTACCATCAAGAAGTTGAAGGCGATGGGTAACTTTATTTTTACTTACAATAATGATGACCCATTTAAAACGATTCCAAGCAATGGATACTATCGCCATTTTAGGTCGATAATCCCTCTAGCAGACGTGAACTATGTATATAGGAAAAAGAACATACTAGACTATGAAAAAGTGGGAGGTAAAAATGTGAAAATCCTCCTACCATATTTTATTGCCAAGAATAATTATAAAGAAGCGTGCGAGAAAGATATTCCTATTTCTTTTATTGCTCATTTTGAGAATGATGGACGTGATAAATATATCAAGGCTCTGGTGGATGCAGGCTTACCAATAACAGTTTTTAATGGTGACTCCTGGGAAGAGGCTCCACTCTATGAACAGATAAAAGACGTAATCAAGTCTGGCGTGCGTGGCAAGGAATATAACCATACTATTAACAGGTCGCAAATCTGTCTGGTGCTTTTCTCTAAGTGGAACAGTGATACTTATACCAGGCGTTGTTTTGAAATACCTGCAACTCAGACTCTCATGTTGTCAGCCTACACTGATGATATGGACAAAATGTTCCCAGAAGATGAATGTGCTGTCTATTTTCGCAATGAAGAAGAATTGGTCGCTAAGGCAAGTTATCTTTTGAAACATTCAGAAGTAATTAATCGTATAGCCAAAAATGGTTATAAAAGATTGAATGAATTAGGAGGATCGGAGGTTGATCGATGCCGTGAAATAGTACAATTATATTTAGATGTGAAAAATGGATAAAAAAAGATTGGTTTATCTAGATTTATGTAAGGTGTTGGCTATGTTTCTTGTAGTTTGGGGACATGCTATCCAGCATTTTATTTATGGAATGGAAGGGTTTGCACATGATGCGGTGTGGCGATCTATTCAAAGTTTTCATATGCCGTTGTTCATGATGATAGCTGGATATTTTTCTAGCTCTTCTATGAAACTGTCATTTTGGGATATTGTGATGAAGAAGGCAAAGCAGCTTATACTGCCTTGTGTGTCTTGGGGGATATTATCGTATGTTCTCTTGCATTTTACGTCAGGTAATAATTTGTCTTTTTTTACAACTGTCATTGAGAACTTTTGGTTCTTAAAGAGTGTGTTTATTTGTTATTTGTTTGGTTGGATGGCAAATGCGATGAAAGATACCCTTAGATATGGGGGGGGCATTTTTGCTCATATTATTTGTATCTCTTTTTATTGGAAAGTATGATATAACAAGAATGTTTCCATGCTTTCTTGCGGGAATGTTGTTAAATCAAAAAGGTAATAGATGGATAGAGGAAAAAAAGGCTTTGTATGGTAGTTTTATAGTTTTCGTCGTACTTTTGACATTTTGGAATATTGACGAATCCATTTGGCTGCGATTTGGTTCTATACAAGAATGTTTGCAAAAGACTTTCGGATTGGGGGAATATGTATATAAATATATTTTTCGAATAGCTGTAGGTTTGGCTGGAAGTTTTTTTATCATGAGTCTTATTTATCATATTTGTCATAATTGTCAATCTGCTTTCTTGCAAAAAGTCTCGAAAGCGGGACAATATACTTTAGGTGTTTATATATTACAAACATTCTTGCTCGAAAGAATTATGGCAAAGATAATACATCTAAATAACTTCAATTATGAAATTAACATATTAATACTAACTCCGCTTTTGGCTTTCTTTGTTTTTGTGATATGTATAGTTGCCGTCAGACTGCTATCTAAAAGCAAAATACTGGGAAGCTTATTGTTCGGAAAAAAATAAATTATATATTATGGACCGTAAATTATTTTCGATTTGTATTCCAAGTTACAATCGTCCTGCAGAAATAAGACGATTATTGGATAGTATAGATACCATGTATGTGGATGGTATAGAAATTGTAATATGTGAGGACAAAGCTCCTAAAAGACTGGAAGTTCGTAAGCAGGTAGAGGACTTTAAGAGTCAAAGCAAATATGATGTGGTTTATGTTGAGAATGAAGACAATTGTGGCTATGATTGTAATCTTCGAAATCTCATCAATAATGCAAGTGGCGAATTTATCCTTTTTATGGGTGACGATGACCTTTTTGTATCAGGAGCATTAGATAAATTTTATGATTTTGTATATAAACATAAAGATTGTGGATATATCTTGCGTTCTTACAGAAATAATTATGCAGATGGTAGTCACCAGGATTTTAGATATTATAGTTGTGATAGACGATTTGAGGCTTCTGATGAAACGTATATGGCAATGTTTGATAAAAGTGTATTTATTTCAGGCTTTACAATAAGAAGAGAATATGCCAAGCAGTTTGAAACAAACCGTTTTGATGGTTCGCTTCTTTATCAGCTTTATCTTTTGGCAGAGGTATGTAGAATCTATCCATCTGCTTATTGTCATACTATTATAACGCAAGCTATTGAAGGTGGTACTCCATATTTTGGCAAGAGTAAAGCAGAACAGGGTTTATATGTTTCAGGTTCTAATCCAATGAGTAATTCTCTTAACTTTATGGGTTGGTATGTAAAACTCATAGATTATATTGCAGAAAAATACCATAATGATACAAATAAGATAATTAAGCATAATATGTCTAAGTATTCATATGGTTTCTTGAATGCACAAAGAAAGAGTGGTATTAAAGTATTTACTCTATACGCCAAAGAATTGAAGAAAATGGGTTTTGCTTCTTCTGTTTATTTCTATATTTATTATATTGGTTTACTTGTATTGGGAGTGAAAGGTTGTGATAAATTGATTGCTGCTTTGAAAAAAATAATTGGTCATAGACCGCAATTGTGATAACGGAAGATGAGACAAAAGACCCTTTTACAAATCAATGTTACCGCTAATTGGGGATCAACAGGTAAAATAGCAGAGGAAATAGGAAAGACAGCAATGAGATATGGCTGGAAGAGCTATATTGCTTATGGAAGATATTCTAATCCATCGGCTAATAAACTGATTAGAATAGGTAACAGATTTGATACATTTTTTCATTTTGGTGAGCAGCGTATATTTGATAATGAGGGGTTGTGCTCTCGTAGAGCTACTCGTCATTTTATCGAAAAGATAGAGGAAATAAAACCTGATGTTATACAGTTGCATAATATTCATGACCATTACATTAACTATCGTCTGCTTTTTAAATATTTAAAAGCTTCTGATATTCCCGTTGTATGGACATTTCATGATTGTTGGGCTTTTACTGGACATTGTTTTCATTTTGTTACAAAAGATTGTTTCAGATGGAAAACAGGTTGTCACGATTGCCCACTTCGTGATAAATATCCTCATACATTATTAGATAAGTCTAAGGTTCATTGGCTTCTGAAAAAGCAATTATTTCAGGATTGTAAGAATCTGTCAGTTGTTGCTTGTTCGCAATGGATGGCTAATTTTGTTGAAGAGTCCTTTTTACAGGATAAGCGAATTGAGGTTTTTAGGAATGGTATAGATTTGAATGTATTTCGCCCTTTAAATGCTTTGTCAAGTAATAAATTATTTCGGGTTTTGGCTGTGTCAAATGTTTGGAATAATGATAAGGGATTTAATGATATCCTTCAATTGAGAAAATTGTTATCTGATAGTTTTGAATTAATCATGGTAGGACTAACAGAGAAGCAAGTAAAAAAACTACCTAATGGGATTACAGGATTAGAAAGAACTCAAAATGTAGAAGAATTAGTAAAACTTTATTCGTCTGCAAATGTTTTCATTAATCCAACCTATGCAGATACATTTCCAACAGTAAATTTGGAGGCATTAGCATGTGGAACGCCTGTAGTTACTTATCGTACAGGGGGAAGTCCTGAAGCAGTTGATGAAAAAACGGGTGTTGTAATAGAACAAGGTGATGTTTCAGCGCTTGCGCATGCGATAGAAAATATCTGTAAAGGTGATCAGACATATTATACTGATGTTTGTCGGGAAAGAGCTTTGAATTATTTCAACAAAGACGATCGATTTATGGATTATGTTCTTTTATATAACGATTTGTTGAGAGAAAATAGTTGATTAAATAGATTTTAATCTGTTTAGTTTATCTTGATTGTTTTTATTCCTGCATGACGATAAGCCTGAGATGCAGGTGGGCAAGTATAAAATGAGCAGGAGATTATCGCCTGGTGCCAGAAGAACGGGGTGAAGCTCATTAGGGACATAGACAGCGGATTCTCCCTCGACGACTATCGTGACGACATCCATATCAATGCCAGGGGACAGAGAAAACTGGCCTCGGTGATGGAGAAAGCTTTTTAATGTTTAATTGGCTGCTGTAACTCCTACATCCTGGCGGATGGGTGGCACACCCTATGCAGTGCTGCCGTCTTCTAAAATACATATTTTTTTTAAAAATCATTATTCTTCTTATGACTAAAATGAATGGCGAGGGGGTGGACCTCTCGAGGTATCATAATTCATGGTATCATACTGGGGCAGGGAAAATCAAATCTATTATTTGGTATTTCACGAACATTCTCTTCTTTATCAATCCTCTTGTACCTTTTATCGGCTTGAAAATAAGGCTGCTGCGATTGTTTGGGGCTAGAATAGGGAAAGGGGTGGTAATCAAACCATCGGTGAATATCAAATATCCCTGGAACTTAACTATCGGGAACTATGTATGGATAGGTGAGAATGTATGGATAGATAATCTTGTGATGGTTTCCATTGGCGATAACGTATGCATCAGCCAAGGGGCTATGCTCCTCTGCGGGAATCATAATTACAAGAAGGCAACCTTTGATTTGATTGTTGGGAACATCGTCATAGAAGATGGTGCCTGGATTGGAGCACAGTCTGTGGTTTGCCCTAACGTTACCATTCGTTCCCACGCCGTTCTTGCTGTAGGCTCTGTGGCCAATCATAGCCTTGAGGGGTATGCCGTGTATCAGGGAAATCCTGCCGTTAAGGTGAGGGAAAGGTCAATATCAAAATGATTCACCCCCAAAATTCGGAAGCAGAAATCAATTCTAATTTATATATATTACGAGAAATGTTGAAAATTTCGATCATTACCGCTACGTATAATAGCGGGAAGACGGTGGGCGATACGCTGAAGAGTGTGCTCGCCCAAACCTATCACGACTATGAATTGCTGGTCGTGGATGGGGCTTCGAAAGACAATACGCTTGAGGTGGTAAAGAAGATGGAACCTCTGTTTGAGGGGAGAATGAGGTATATCAGTGAACCTGATAAGGGAATCTATGATGCCATGAACAAGGGCATCAGGATGGCTACGGGGGATGTAATCGGTATTCTTAACTCGGACGACTTCTATACTTCGGATGATGCATTGGCTTGCATCGCATGGACTCTGGAGAATGAAAAGGTGGATGCCGTGTATGGCGACATACACTATGTGGACGATGAGGACTTGAAGAAATGCGTAAGATACTATAGCTCCAAGCCTTTCAGAAGATGGATGATGAGATTGGGATTCATGCCTGCGCATCCTTCGTTCTATTGTCGTAAAGAGGTATATGAGAAATATGGTGCCTTTGATGCTGAAAACTATCGAGTGGCAGCTGACTTTGAAAATCTGCTGAGACTTATCTTCGTAAATAAAATTAAAACGCACTATATCAACAAGGACTTTGTAACCATGCGTACGGGTGGAGCATCCAGCTCTGGATTAGAGAGCCACAAGCACATCATGCGTGACCACCTGAAAGCGCTCAAAAAGAACGGTGTGTATTCTAACATCTTCCTGCTGGGATTACGCTATCTATATAAAATAGGTGAAATATTAAAAAGTAAATGCTAAAAAAAAAATAGTATAGATATATGATTCAGCCAATTTATTTTTATTTGCTGGGTGCCTTTATCGTGGCGATAATCATTGCCAATATCGTGTTGCCTAACATTCTGCTTATCTCTCATAAGAAGAGATTGTTTGATATGCCTGATAAGAGAAAGGTGCATCATGCTCCGATACCAAGGCTGGGCGGTCTGTCGTTCTTCCCCGTGATGCTGATTACCATGGGTGGTCTGGTGCTGGTACATCATCTGATGGGTCTGAAGAGTGGGGGCATGCAGGGGGAGGCTCCCTATGAATACCTCGCCCTGCTGGTGGGTAGCATGATGCTCTTTCTGGTGGGGCTTGCCGATGATCTCATCGGAGTGGGGTATAAGAAGAAGTTCCTGGTGCAGATATTGGCGGCAAGCCTGCTCGTGGCTTCGGGCGTATGGATCAAGTCACTCGACGGTCTCTTCGGGGTGTATCAGGTTTCACCATGGTTCGGCATGCCGTTTACCGTGCTCATCGTGGTGTATGTTACCAATGCCATCAATCTGATTGACGGTATCGATGGTCTGGCTTCGGGGCTCTGTGCCATCTCGCTTGTGGCTCTGGCGGGGCTGCATATCTGGCTGGGACTGTACTCCTATGCCCTGCTGTGTATCTCGGCACTGGGTGTGATCATCCCGTTCTGGTATTATAATGTGTTTGGAAACGAGATGAGGGGCAGGAAGCTCTTCATGGGCGATTCGGGTTCGCTCTCTCTGGGATATATCATCAGCTTCCTGATGATTCACCTGAGTACGGTGGATGTGCATCCCCGTGCCGTGAGCGACTATAACATGGTACTGGCGTTTACTACCATGCTAGTGCCGCTGCTCGACGTGGTGAGAGTGGTGGGTCACCGGCTGAGAAACAAGAAGAACCCGTTTTTGCCGGACAAGAACCATATCCACCATAAGCTGCTGAGGTGCGGACTGAGGGTGAGACAGGTGATGGTAAGCATCTGTCTGCTCTCGCTGATGTTTATCCTGATCAACGTGGCGCTGATAGGGGATATCAACATCACGTATATCCTGGGCATAGACATCGTGGTATGGATTGTGTTCCACCTTATCCTGGATGTTATCCTGCACACCAGGAGGACAAAACAGGAAATATAATTCTCTAAATATAAATACCAAGATATTCCCGGCTCAGAGATTCTGTGGAATCTCTGGGCCGGGATTTTTGCGTTTGTGGGGGTGGATGAGGGCGTGGCTGCATGGGGGTAGTGTGATGGCTTTTCGTGTTAAAAACTATGAAATCTTAGGTGTTTTCATATAATAGTTGTACCTTTGCGAAAACTAATTATAAATAATTGAATAAATGAGTAAGTATCGTTTTTCTATATATGACTATCATGCTATCAAGGAGGCTGATATTCTGATAGATGGTATCACCGTGCTGGCAGGACCAAATGGCTGTGGTAAGAGTACTATATCTAGATGGTTGTATTATATGATAGATATTGCTACGGACTTTGACTCCTATCTGGTTAAAGGATATAAAACAGAAATAAATTCATTGTTACAAAATATCAGTCGTGCCATCAGGGAAATGTGGGAACTACATAGAGGCATTAACAATGGACAGAATATTTTGCAATCTGTTGACGATTTAAAACTCGATGATAATTTCTCATTAGGCTCAATAGACGAATACACGGTTAAGCTACATTTGTTTATAGGTGAATTTTCCTCACAACTAGATAAATTTTTGAATGCAGAGAATGTTCAAGAACAACGAAAAGACAGAGTTCTCAATTTCTTGAATCAGAATTTGGATGGTGAGGAAAAGGCTAGAAATGCTCAAGCTTTTGCAGAGTTGATAAGCCTACAGGTAGATAAAATGCAGCAAGAGGTATTGTATAAAAGTGAGGATCGCTCCTTGACAGATGTCTTGTCTTTTCTTCATACATATCTATATGAAGATGAGATGGTTCCTTTTGAAATCTCCTTGCAAGAGGAAGGGGTCAACATTATATCTGATGGGAGATTAGGCTCTCTCTTTAATCTGGACAAAGCGATTTACATAGACACTCCAATGGCTTTCGGCTTGGATGACTTCTTAAAAAATGTATTTTGGCAAAGATTAAGAAAATTGATGCTAGAGGAAAATGGTTGTCATGATAAGCAAAACATACGTTTGCTGTATCGCATATCAGAAATCCTAAATGGAAAAATTAATGTTTCTGACAGTTTGTTGGGCAATAAAGAAATGTATTATGAGCGCAAGGATGGCAAGCTGTTGCTTCCTTTGGATAAAATCGCTACTGGTATGAAGTCGTTTGCCTATCTTTTCCAGTTGATAAAGAATGGTCATTTGGATGACAAGACGGTTCTTATGATAGATGAGCCGGAAGTTCATTTGCACCCTCAGTGGATTGTTGTCTTTGCTAGATTATTGATTCTTATCCGTAAGTCATTGGGAGTGAAAATAGTCTTGGCGAGTCATAATCCTGACTTTGTCGCTGCCATCAAGGCAATAGCCAAGAAGGAACAAATCTTGGATGAAACAAACTTCTATTTAGCTCAGAGTGTGGATGATGATGGGTTTCAATATGCTTTTAAGCCTCTCGGCAGTGACATCGAGCCTATCTTCAATTCGTTCAATATAGCATTGGAAAGGATTCAGCAATATGGCGATACAGATCTTTGATAATGGGTGTGTAGAGTCGCACCCCATTTATGAAAAAGCTGGGGCGCTACTAAGTGACGTTTGTAAAAGGGATTATAAAGATAATTTTTTTGACGAGCGAATCGAATGTTTGGACATGGATACTTATGAGGTTATGATTTGTGGCGGGCAAAAGCAAGCTACAATGGATGCGGTAATAGGCATCGCTGATTACGAAAATAACCGTAAGACTACCGGTAAGTTGCTAATGGTTGAGTTGAGGTTGGGGTATAAATCGACTGATGGACTAGAGACTGCTAGCTTGAATCGTAAAGTATCGCATACTCTTGAACTGTTGAATCCTGCTGTTTGTCTAGTTTCTGACAAGGCAATATTTGTTTTTGATGGTTTACTGTGTCAACAAGCGATTCATTGGATGTTCTCTAAAAGGTATTCCAATGTTTCAAAAAAGGAGTGGGTCGTAATGAGTCCCACGATGTTTTGCAAGGCCTATCTCGCACCAGAAGATTTGCCTTATCAGTCAATCAACGATTTTGTAAAAGGCAAGGCAGACTTTGCAAAGATGTTGGAGAATAAATCTTGGCAACAGATTTATAAAAGTCTTCAATGGTGGGGAAAAGCTTATTATAAGTATTGTTACATAGCAGAAGAGGCAACTCTGATAGCTAGTCTCATCTCGGAAGTATGGGAGGATTTGAAGTCTCATAAGCATGAAATGACAGATGATGATCTTTTAAGTTTTAGTATTTACGCAGAGGATTATCCAGATTTTAATTTAGATGAACTTTAATCCTCTCTCTATATATATAAATACAAGATATTCCCGGCTCGGAGATTCAAAAAGGAATCTTTGGGCCGGGATTGTTTTTTTGTTAAAATCGTAGAAATGCTTGGTTGTTTGGGAGAATTGATGTATATTTGCAATTCATTAGACAGCGTTTGATTATGGCAAGAAAATTATATCCTATAGGAATTCAGACATTTGAACGTATCCGCAAGGAGGATAAGTTCTATGTAGATAAGACGGAATATGTCTATCGTATGACCCATACGGATGGAAAGTATTTCTTCTTGAACCGACCACGCCGTTTCGGCAAGTCGCTGCTGGTTTCCACCTTCAAGAGTTATTTCGAAGGCAAGAAGGAACTGTTCAAGGGGCTTGCCATTGAGGAGCTGGAGAAAGAGTGGAATGAATATCCCGTGCTGCACTTCAGCCTTGCTGGAGGCAAACATATGGAGAAGGAACAGCTGGATCAATACCTCTTATATATATTGAAGGAAAATGAGGATAGGTTTGGAGTGGATTATAATTCTCCAGCCCCAAACGTTCGTTTGCTCAACTTGATAAGAACAGTTACTGCAAAGACTGGCAAGCAGGCTGTGGTGCTCATCGATGAATATGACGCTCCGCTGCTGGATGTGGCGCATGAGAAGGAAAAACTCGATGTCTTGCGCAATACGATGCGCAATTTCTACAGTCCCTTGAAAGATTGCGAGCCATTGCTCCGTTTCGTGTTCCTTACGGGTATCACGAAGTTCTCGCAGCTCAGCATCTTCAGCGAGCTGAACAACATCAAGAATGTGAGCATGGATGAGCCTTACGCCGGCATCTGCGGCATCACCAAGGAGGAAATGTTGACCCAGATGAGCGATGACATCAACGCTCTTGCCGGGCATCTGGAACTGAGCAGGGAGGAGACCATCCAGGAGCTGAAAGACCATTATGATGGTTATCACTTCACTTGGCCATCTCCTGATGTCTTCAATCCTTACAGTCTGCTCAATTGCTTTGCCGATGGCAGAATGGATGATTACTGGTTTGGCTCGGGCACTCCTACTTATCTAATCAACATGATGAGAAAGTATGATTTTTTGCCTGCAGACCTTGGCGAGGCCATAGAGGTGGGCAAGAAGGACTTTGATGCCCCCACAGAAACGATGACCACCATCGTACCTTTGCTCTATCAGAGTGGATATGTCACCATCAAGGGATATGACAAACCGACAAAGTTGTATCAGTTGGCATTGCCTAACCAGGAGATAAGGGTGGGGCTATATGGTAGTCTCTTGCCTCATTATCTGATGGACAAGTCGGCGAAGGCTAACACGACCATCGCCAAGATGTCGGTCTTTGTAAAGAAGGGGGATATGGATGCCGCTTTCTGCCTGCTGAACGACTTCCTGGAGACGGTGCCTTACTGCGACAACACCCACTACGAGGGGCATTGGCAGCAGACGCTCTACATCATGTTTGCCCTGCTTACCAACTATAGCATCCTAGTGGAACCTCATACAGCGAAGGGCAGAATCGATATTATGATGGAGACGAATGATACCATCTACGTGATGGAACTGAAGTTCAACAAGAGTGCCGAGGAGGCTCTCGCCCAGATAGACGCAAAGCACTATGCCGACGCCTTCAAGATGAGTGGCAAGAAGGTGGTGAAGATTGGCTTGAACTTTTCTGTGAAGGACGAGGTGAACAGCCTGGAATGGAAGATTGTATCTTAAGACAGAATTGTATCTTGAGGCAAGACAAGCTGAAAATGCAGAAAATTTCTGTTATAGTCCTGTATATTTCCTGATAGCCTTGATGAAGGTATCGCCATATTTATTGAGCTTGAATTCTCCGATACCACTGATCAGGCTCATGGCATTCTTGGTGGTAGGTTTTATTCTTGCGAGTTCATGAAGGCTCTTGTCGCTGAGTACGATATATGGAGGATAACCCTGTTCGTCGGCAAGGTTCTTGCGTATCTTTCTGAGGTGTTCAAAGAGCCCTTTGTCTTCCACGCCTTTCGAGTCTTCCTGGAAGATGACACGTTCGGCATGCACCTCAGGAATGAGATTTCCCGGCTGGGCGATGGCGCCCTTCCTGTTGCGTACCGTTCTCTTTGGGCGGGTGGCTTTATCATCTTCTTCGATATAAGCCAGCGAAACATGATGTTCTCCCTTCAGTACCTTCCAGCCTAAATCGGTAACCTTCATGTAGTTGTGGTTGTTGTAGGCAATCTCGAAAAATCCCATCTGCAGCATCTGCAGCAGATAAGCATTCCAGTCCTTAGATGTTGTATCCCTGCCCACACCGAAGGTTTTCATCTCGTTGTATTTGTTTTTCACAACGGCAGAAGAATGCATGCCTCTCAGAATCTCGATGCAGGTACCTACTGCAATATGCTCACCCGAACGGACCACGGCACTCAGGGCTTTCTGTGCTCTGATGGTGCCGTCGAAGGTGCGTGGAGGATTCTTGCAAACATCACAGTTGCCGCAGTTGCAGGATGATGTCTCGCCAAAATAATTCAGCAGAATGCGTCGTCGGCATACTCTCGATTCGGCATATTCCTCCATGCGGCGCAGTTTCTCCATGTTCACATCACGCTGTCCGCTTTCTTCACAGAAAGAACGGAGGGTGATGATGTCGGCCATCGAATAGAACAGTACGGTATCTGATAGTGCTCCATCTCTTCCGGCTCTACCTATTTCCTGATAGAAACTCTCGATGCTTTTAGGCATATTATAGTGGATTACCCAGCGCACATTACTCTTGTCGATGCCCATTCCGAAAGCGATGGTTGCACATACCACCTGAATCTGGTCCATCTTGAACCGCTCCTGTACTGATGCTCTGGTCTGGGCAGTCATTCCGGCGTGATAGGCTGCGGCATTGATACCCAGATCGATAAGCTCCTGTGCCACCATTTCGGTGTTCTTGCGTGAGAGACAGTAGATGATGCCTGCTTCTTCCGGATGATTACTGATGAAGCGGGTGATGTATTGGAGCTTTGCCTTTTTGGTGCTCTCCTGTCTTACGGTGAGGGAGAGGTTGGGGCGGTCGAAACTGCTTACGAACGTCTGCCCATTGAGATGAAGCTGGCGTATGATATCTTCGCGTGTTATCTTGTCGGCTGTAGCTGTGAGCGCCATCACCGGGACATTGCGGAAATTCTCGTGCAGCATACCGAGTTGCGAATACTCCGGACGGAAATCGTGTCCCCACTGACTGATGCAGTGGGCCTCGTCAACGGCAAAGAGCGAAATCTTGATGTTGCTGAATAAATAAGGTATCTCGCTGATGAGTTTTTCGGGCGAAACATAAAGGAGTTTCAGTTCTCCCTTCTCGCATCGGCGGCGGATGATGAGTTCATCGGTCGTGTCGTTTCCGCTGTTCAGTGCCTCTGCCGGGATACCGTTTGCCTTGAGCGCCTCCACCTGGTCGTGCATCAGACTGATGAGCGGTGAAATGACCACAGCGGTACCTTCCATTGCTAATGCGGGAACCTGATAGCACAGACTCTTTCCACCACCAGTCGGCATGAGAACCAGACAGTCGTGTCCCTGCATTACCTCTCTGATAATCGCTTCCTGGTTGGGGCGGAAGGAATCGTATCCAAAATAGCTTTTTAATATCTCGTTTATCTGCATGATTGCCGTTTTATGTTTTCTGCCTTTACCGGCATGTTCTTGTTTTGATTTTCATGCAAAGGTAATGAATAATCTGCATAAATAAAAGTTTTCTCCAAGAAAAAGTGCATATTTCAAGTAAAAAACTTTGCAAAGAGCGAAAAACAGGAGAAAAAGTTTGATATGTGAAAAAAATGTGTTACTTTTGCATGGTAAAAACAGATAAAAATGGCAAAATGTAATGTAAACACTCAAGAGCGATTTGCCGATATCCAGATGCTCCGTTATGAGCTGAAGGGTTTCGAAAACCTGTCGCTCACACAGAAAATTTATATTTATTGCTTGTCGAAGGCAACCCTCTTGGGACGTGATATCACCTTTGACCAGCAGGGCAAATACAACCTGCGCATCCGTAAAACCCTGGAGGCTGTATACCGTCATTACGAGGGTAATCGCGAAAGCGAAGATTTCAAGGCTTTCGAAGTTTATCTGAAGCGTGTCTGGTTTGCCAGCGGCATCCATCATCACTATGGATGTGAAAAGTTTGTGCCAGGATTTTCAGAGGAATCTTTCTATGAGATGGTTGAGGCGATTGCCGATGAATATCTGCCTCTTTCCAAGGGACAGAGCAAGGAAGATCTGTTGGGCATTCTGGTGCCTGTCATCTTCAATCCGGAAGTCATGCCTAAGCGCGTGAATCAGACGGATGGCGAGGATCTGGTGCAGACTTCTGCCTGCAATTTCTATGAGAATGTTTCCCAGGCAGAAGTAGAACGTTTCTATGCCAGGATGAAGGAAGAGGGCAACGAACAGGCACCTTCGTATGGACTGAACTCTAAACTGACCAAGCGTAATGGTGAACTGGTGGAGCTGAAATGGACAGAAGACGGCCTCTATGGCGCAGCTATCAAGGAGATTGTTTCCTGGTTGCTCCGTGCTCAGAAATATGCAGAAAATGAGGAACAGAAACATCTCATCGATCTCCTGGTGAAGTATTACCGTACAGGCGATCTCAAGGATTTCGACCGTTACAGCATCGCCTGGGTGCAGCAGCACGAGGGAATGATTGATTTCATCAACGGATTTATCGAAGTGTATGGCGATCCGCTCGGACTGAAAGGTACTTGGGAAGGCATCGTGGAATATAAGGATCTTGAAGCAACGAAGCGCACCCAGACCATCAGTCAGAATGCCCAGTGGTTTGAAGACCATTCACCTGTAGACCCACGTTTCCGCAAGCCGGAGGTGAAGGGTGTTACAGCCAATGTCATCTGTGCGGCGATGTTGGGTGGCGAGGAATATCCTGCTTCTGCCATCGGCATCAATCTTCCGAATGCCAACTGGATCCGTCAGGAATATGGTTCTAAGAGTGTGACCATCGGTAACCTGACCGAGGCATATAACAAGGCTGCTCAAGGCAATGGTTTCCGCGATGAATTCGTTATCGACGAGGATACCATCAGTCTGATGAATCAGTACGAAGATATTACCGATGATCTGCATACCGACCTGCATGAGTGTCTGGGACATGGTAGCGGACAGCTCTTGCCTGGTACCGACCCTGATGTACTGAAGGCGTATGGCAGTACGATAGAAGAGGCGAGAGCCGATCTTTTCGGACTCTATTATGTAGCCGACCATAAATTGGTAGAACTGGGTCTGACTCCGAATGATGAGGCATACAAGGCTCAGTATTACGGTTATCTGATGAACGGTCTGCTCACCCAGACCATCCGCATCAAGGAAGGCGACAAGATAGAGGAAGCCCACATGCGCAACCGTGCGCTGATAGCCTGGTGGGTGATGGAACATGCCGAGGGTGCTGTGGAACTGGTGAAGATGGATATGAACTATGCTTCTGCCGAGGATGCTTTGAAGGACAGCGAGGGCAATATCATTACGACGAAGACTTATGTGAAGATTAATGATTATGCCAAGCTCCACCATCTCTTCGGTGAGTTGCTTGCTGAAATTCAGCGCATCAAGAGCGAGGGCGATTTTGAGGCTGCCCGCCTGTTGGTAGAGAAGTATGCCGTGAATATTGATCCGGAATTGCACCGTGAGATACTGGCAAGATACAAGAAACTGAATCTCGCTCCATACAAGGGATTTATCAATCCGAAGATGACGCTGGAGATGGATGAAGAAGGCGAAATTACAGACGTGGTATTGGATTATGAGGAGAGCTACGTCGACCAGATGTTGCGCTACTCTGATGAATACGGAACTTTGTAATAAGAGAAACGATGATAGATAATAAGAACGAGGAATTTCCGATAGTAGATGAAATGGGTAATATCCTGGGCGCTGTAACCCGCGGTCATGCCCATGACGGAAGCAAGATATTGCATCCGGTTGTTCATCTGCATGTATTCAACAGCCGGGGTGATCTGTATCTGCAGCATCGTCCAGCCTGGAAGGATATCCAGCCGGATAAATGGGATACAGCCTGCGGCGGTCATGTTGATTTAGGCGAAAGTGTGAGTCAGGCTTTGCATCGCGAGGTAAGGGAAGAATTGGGTATCACCGATTTTGAACCGGAATCTCTAGGGCATTATGTCTTTGAGAGTCAGCGGGAAAAGGAACTGGTTTATGTACATCGCTGTGTATATGATGGCGAGGTGAAACCGAGCCAGGAAGAATTGGCCGGTGGCAGATTCTGGACCAAGGATGAAATCAGCGAAAACATCGGCAAGGGTGTTTTCACTCCGAACTTCGAAAACGAATACCAGAAGTATTTCATGTAACGCTGAAATTAGCCATAAAAATACGTCCCGACGTAGCATTTGCTGCATCGGGACGTATTTTTTTTTATGTCGGGACGCAGCAAATGCTACGTCGGGACGTATTTTTAGCAGGGTCGTGGCCTGTTTCTGACTGCATCTGGAGAACCTTTATATCTCGTAGATTCCCTTGAGTGCGCCTCTTGCAATTTTCTCGAAATCTTCACCGAAGTCGCAGAAACGGAGAACCGCATTAGAGACAGCATGTTTTATTCCCATGTTGTCACCCTGCAATGCAGTGGCAGCCTGATCCAGGAATTCGTTGATGCCACGCTCGTTAGGCTCTTTCCCATTGGCAAAAAGACGGGCAAGGAGCTGGAAACCGGCAATCTCATAGAGCGGCTTGTCACTCGCTATCCACTGGTAGGCGATGACAGGCGCATAATCTACGTGCTGCAAAAGGTTGAAGGCAAGCATCTCTGCCATCTCCTGACTCTGTACCTGTTCCATCCATAAATCTGTGATTTCCGGAAGCATCTTATCGGCAGGCATGATGAGTGTAGCCAGAATCTTGCATTCCCGGATATCTTCCTTCCACAGTTCGATGGCGAGGTCATAGTCTTTACCATATTCCTCAGCCATCTTTTTCAGTTCATAGAATGGTACGCCCCAATTCAGTTTATATCCCAGTCCCTTATCGCGCATAGATTGCGATCCCGGACCGTTCATCAGCAAGCGGAAGCTTCGCTTGATAGTCATCAGTTTCTGATGTGTTTTTTCGTTCATTATATTTTGAGTAAACTATTAACTAAATTAAAGTTTCATTATTTTACAGAACATTCCTTCGAACTGTTCCTCTATATTTGCAGGTTTATGCTTGAAGATACCGAAGATGGCACTTCCGCTACCACTCATCGCTGCATATACGGCACCCAGGTTGTACAGCTTCTGTTTGATTTCTGCCAGTTCCGGGTGCATCTTGAAGATAGGTGCCTCAAAATCGTTGACAAGTTCCTCTTTCCAAGTCTCGATAGGTTGGCGTACAATGTCGCGGCAACATTTGGCTGGTGCCTGTGGGGTGATGGCTGCATAAGCCTCTTTGGTGCTGACGGCAATGTCATCGCGCTTCACCACAACCAGATGATAACCCCTCAGATTATCGCCAGGACCACTTACCGGCATCAGTTCTTCGCCGATGCCTTCTGCATAGCAAGCAGTATCGCCATCTTCGGGGTCAGCAGAAATGAAGTAGGCACAGTCTGCGCCCAGTTTGGCAGCATATTTTTCCATCTCCGCATTACCGATGTTGAGGCGGAAACGCTCGTCCAACAAACGGATCATGAAGGCTGCATCGGCAGAACCGCCACCCAAACCTGCCTGCGAAGGAATACGCTTCACCAGGTGAGCATGGATGCGTGGAATCCTGAAGTCGGCAGCCAGGAGATTATAAGCCTTTACAACGAGATTGTTCTGTTCATCGCAATCCACTGCGTTACCTGTAATCTTCAGATCACAAGGAACATCGCTAGGGAATTCATCGCCCATGAGCTTGATTTCAAGTGCATCGGTCAGCGGAATAGGGTAGAACACCGTTTCGAGATTGTGGTATCCATCCTTCCGCTTGCTAACTATATTTAAACCAAGATTGATCTTGGCGCAAGGAAATGTAATCATAACTTTTCAGTTTAAAGGGTTCGTTACTATTTCTTTTTCTTTGCAAAGATACGGAAAAATATCTAACATGGTGCATCTTTTACAGGATTATTTTTATCAGTAGCATTAAAAATATTAAAATAAGCCCTGTTTTGCAATATCTTTTGTATCTTTGCAATTACAAATTATTAATAGATTATGAAAAAAGGAGATAAAGTCAGATTCTTGAGCGAAGTGGGTGGCGGAAAGGTTGCCGGCTTCCAAGGTAAAAATATTGTGCTCGTTGAGGATGAGGATGGTTTTGAGATTCCGATGCCTATCAACGAGGTGGTTGTGGTGGAGCAGGATGAATACTCCATGGGCAAGATGATTTCGGCTAAGATGGATGCGCAGCAGAAGGCTGAGGAGCATGCCAATACCGAACTGCATCAGGACAGCCGGAGTATCAAGGCCATCTTGAATGATCACGATGACGTGGATATGGATGTAGAGGAATATGATGCTGCCGACCGTGAGATAACCTTTGTGAAACCGGTTGAGGAACGTACGGGTGGCAACAAACTCAGTGCTTATCTCGCCTTTGTACCTATCAACATCAAGGACGTAACCAATACCCGTTTCGAGACCTATATGGTGAATGACAGCAACTACTATCTCCACTATACCTATCTCGTGGCTGAGGGAAATGCATGGACTCTGAAAGCAGAGGGAGAAATAGAACCGAACACCAAACTCTTCATCGAGGAATTCGGTCGTGAGGCTCTGAACGAGATGGAGCATATCGCCATCCAGATGATAGCTTACAAGAAGGACAAGCCATTTCTCCTGAAGCCGGCAACAGATGTTCAGTTCCGTCTCGATCCCGTGAAATTCTACAAACTTCATCTTTTTGAGGAGAACGATTTCTTCGAGACTCCAGCCTATCTCTTTACGATTGTAGAGAACGATGAAATAGCCCGTCCGCTGGTTATCGATTCCAAGCGTCTGAAAGAGCAGATGTATAAGGATGAGAAGGTTGTCGCCAACACCAGCAAGAAGAAGAGCAAGAAGGATGATGGTACCCTTGTGATAGATCTTCATGCGGATGAAGTGCTTGAAACAACTGCTGGAATGAATTCTGCAGATATTCTTCATTATCAGATGGATATCTTCAAGAAGACCATGGAGGAATATAAGAAAAAGAAGGGACAGAAAATTATCTTTATTCATGGAAAGGGCGAAGGTGTGTTGCGCCAGACTCTCATTCATGAGTTGAACTATCGCTATAAGAGTTGCACCTATCAGGATGCTTCTTTCCAGGAGTATGGCTATGGTGCTACACAGGTAACAATAAAGTAATTTATTATGAAGTACGGATTTATTAAGGTAGCCAGTGCCATCCCTGCCGTAAAGGTGGGTGATGTCATTTTTAATACCCAGCAGATAGAGGAACAGATAGCGCTGGCTGAGGGAAAGGGTGTAGAGATCATTACATTTCCGGAACTCTCGGTTACGGGCTATTCCTGTCAGGATCTCTTCCGCCAGCAGATGCTTCTTGAATCATCTGAGCAGGCGGTGATGATGTTGCTCGATTTCACACGCAAACTCGATGTCATCTCTATCGTGGGTGCGCCGGTGATAGCGGGCGACTTGTTGCTCAATTGTGGTATCGTTATCCAGCATGGACAGATTCTCGGTATTGTACCGAAGACATATCTTCCAAACTACAGCGAGTTTTATGAGAAACGCTGGTTTGCCTCGGCTCAGGACCTGAGAGATTGCGAAGTCCGTTATGCCGGACATAAGGTGAAACTGACGCCTGATGTTCAGATTTTTCAAACTTTCGATGGCGTACAGTTTGGTGTGGAAATCTGCGAAGATGTATGGGCTCCGGCTCCTCCTAGCAACAAACTGGCGCTAGCAGGAGCAGACCTGATTTTCAATCTTTCTGCAAGCGATGAACTCATCGGAAAACATCATTATCTGAAGAGTCTGCTCAGCCAGCAGAGTGCCCGTACCATGACCGGATATATCTACAGTTCCTGCGGATTCGGTGAGAGTACGCAGGATGTGGTTTATGGTGGAAATGCCTTGATTTATGAGAATGGAGTTTTACTTTCACAGAGTGAACGTTTCTCTATTGAACCGCAGATGGTTATCTCGCAGATAGATGTAGAGAAACTCCGGTCTGAGCGTCGTACGAATTCTACTTATGTAAATGCCCAGCGCAATATTAAGTATTCTGTTCTCGGCGGTCAGTTCAATATCCGTAATATCGAAGCCGATCCAACCGAAAATGAACGCGATTTTGTGTTGGAACGTGAGGTGAATCCTCATCCGTTTATTCCTACCAGCAGCGATATGAATGCCTCTTGCGAGGAAATTTTCAATATCCAACTCATGGGATTAGCCAAGCGTATCGTTCATACCCATGCCAAGACCGTAGTAATCGGTATTAGCGGCGGTTTGGATTCTACGCTGGCCTTACTCGTTTGTGTAAAAGCTTTTGATAAACTCAAAATGAACCGAAAGGGTATTGTAGGTGTCACTATGCCGGGATTCGGAACCACAGACAGAACCTACAATAATGCTATCTCGCTGATGCAGAGTCTTGGTATTACCATTAAGGAAATCAGCATCGCCAAGGCTGTAACCCAGCACTTTGAGAACATCGGTCAGGATGCCAGTGTGCATGATGTGACTTACGAGAATTCCCAGGCTCGTGAACGTACCCAGATCCTGATGGATTTAGCCAATAAGATGGGTGGTATGGTTATCGGTACCGGCGACCTTTCAGAGTTGGCATTAGGATGGGCTACCTATAATGGTGACCACATGAGCATGTATGGCGTGAATGCCAGCATTCCTAAGACCCTGATCCGTCATCTCGTAAATCATGTAGCAGAGAGTGGGGTAGACGAACAGAGCCGCATCACTCTTCGTGATATCATCGATACTCCTATCAGTCCAGAGTTGATTCCGGCAGATGAGAATGGAAATATCAAGCAGAAGACGGAAGATTTGGTGGGACCATACGAACTGCATGATTTCTTCCTCTACTATTTCCTGCGTTTCGGTTTCCGTCCTTCCAAGATTTACATGTTGGCAAAGAAGGCATTTATTGATTCCGAACTGGAGCGTGTAAAGATCAGTGATAATGATCCTGACAGCTATGATGAGGAGACTATCAAAAAGTGGCTGAAGACCTTCGTGCGCCGTTTCTTCAATCAGCAGTTCAAGCGCAGCTGTCTGCCAGACGGTCCGAAAGTAGGTAGCGTAAGCCTCAGTCCTCGTGGTGACTGGCGTATGCCTAGTGATGCAGCTTCAGCCATCTGGTTGCAAGAGGCTGAAAACCTCTAAAATTGATTTCGGACAAGCCAAAAGTACAATATTCTTTCTGTTTTCTGGCGCGCCCGTTATATTAATTATATACTCTTAAAGGGGCTGGATTTTGTAAATATTTGGTTTACAGAATCCAGCCTCTTTTTCTTAATATTTGTGAAATCGATTGCACAAAAATATCAGCAGAAAAGTGAAATATCTTGTTGGGCGGCTAGAAATAGTTTGTAATTTTGCGGCAGATAATTCAACTATTCAATTTTAACTTAACAATTTCATTATGAAGAAACTTGCCGCAAAATTATGGGCAGTTTTAATGCTCATGTTGGTCTCTATGCAGACGATGGCTACAGACACGTTTACCAGCAATCGTACTGACTTCCGAGACGAAAGTATCTATTTTATGATGACCACGCGTTTCTATGATGGTGACACAGGAAACAATGTGCTCTGCTGGGATAACCAGGAAGAACAGATCAAAACAAAAGACCCTTGCTGGCGAGGTGACTTCCAGGGTGTCATCGACAAACTCGACTACATTAAGGCACTCGGTTTTACAGCCATCTGGATTACACCAGTCGTACAGAATGCTTCCGGTTACGACTATCATGGTTATCATGCCATGGATTTCCAGCATGTAGACTGCCGTTATCAGAGCAGCGATGGTAGCAAGGACGGTGACGCCATGTTCCAGGAACTCATCGACAAGGCACACGCCAAGGGTATTAAGATTATCCTCGACATCGTGCTCAACCACACCGGTAACTTCGGTGAGCAGACTCTCTGCAAGGAGTTTGACCGTGATACCGACTTGGCTACTCAGGCGCTTATCGATGCCTGTATGATTCCAAATGAGGAGAAGTTAGGCTCCGACTACCTTACAAGTGTCGCTTATGAGCAGTATCAGCGTCGTCTTGCCCTGATGAAGAATATCCGTGGCAAGAACCAGGATGTTCACAACTACTGGCATCACTATGGTGACTTCAACTGGGACTTTCCTAATCGCTGGTGGGCTCAGATTGCAGGAGACTGCGTTGATCTGAATACCGAGAACGACTATGTGGCAGATTATCTCGTGAAGTGCTACGGCAGCTTCATCAAAATGGGTGTGGATGGTTTCCGTATCGATACATCCGGTCACATCTCACGTTTGACTTTCTGCAAGCAGTTCATTCCTCAGTTTGCAGCCCTCGGTAAGAAGTACGAGGATAAGCGATTGAACAAGGCACCTTTCTTTATGTATGGTGAGGTTTGTGCCCGTTACAGTGATGTCACATACCGTGGTCAGGAGAACCTCTCTTGCTATTATTACACATGGCAGGCTCCAAAGACCTTGCTCGACAAATGGGATGGTAGCCAGGAATACTGGGATACACAGGTCCTCTTTGATAAGGCCAATGGCGGTACAGGTGTGGACGATCACCAGATGGCTCTCTGTGAATCGGACGCGGATCCTACACCAATCAGCAACAATACCTTTATGGTGGATGGTAAGTGGCATGAGCCTGACTATTCTCAGGCAAGCGGTTTCAATGTGATCGACTTCCCATTGCACTACAACTTCGGTAATGCTGCCGCCGCATACGGTTTGGCAAAGTCAGGCGATAAGAAATATAATGACGCTACTTATAATGTAGTATATGTAGACAGCCACGACTATGGTCCTCAGCAATATGACGACAAGCTCCGTTTCGGTGGCTCAGATGCTCAGTGGGCAGAGAATCTCTCCCTGATGTTTACCTTCCGTGGCATTCCATGTCTCTATTATGGTTCTGAGATTGCTTTCCGTCGCGGTGCAGCGATTGACAATGGTCCTCATGGTCCTCTCTCTGAAACTGGTCGTGCTTACTTCGGTGGTTATATTACAGGTGATGTAACAGCCAAAGACTTCGGTGACTACACAGCAACAGGTAATGTGGCTGCTACTTTGAATCATGATGTAGCTCAGCACCTCATCCGTTTGAACAAGATTCGTCAGGCAGTTCCTGCTTTGCGTAAGGGTCAGTGGACCGACGAGGGTTGTACTCCTGCTGATGGCGGTATCGCTTTCAAGCGTGCTTATAAGGATGAGAGCTATGCACTCGTAGCCATCAATGGTGGTGCTACATTCACCGATTGCCCTGCAGGTACTTATACTGACTTGGTAACTGGTAAGACTTATACCGGTTCTACTATCACCGTTGATGCTCCTGCTACTCAGGGTCAGCTCCGTGTTCTCGTGAAGGACTGGAAGGGTGGTCAGATAGGTGAGGATGGTCCTTTCATCTATAAGGATGCTCCTAAGAAGAAGTCAGAGGCTGAACAGGCTTACGATGGTCATGAGGAAGATGGTACAACATGGGTTGAGCCACAGACTAATGAGTTTGGTTTGAAGTTCTCTCAGAATGGTGGTACTTTCCGCACCAATACTGTTACTGTAGAGGCAAGCCTTAGTGGTAAGGCAACTTCTGGTTGGTTCCAGGTAGAAGGTCAGGAGAAGGTAGAGTTGGCTCCAGGCGAGACCAAGACATTCACTATCGGTGAAGGCATGAACTTCAAGCAGAGCAAGACTGTTACATGGTATGCCAAGAATGATGAAAAGGTGAAGAATGGTTCTGTATCTTTCACCAAGGTAGATCCTAACGCAAGTATTACCGTATATGTAAAGGCAGACAAGGCTCCAACAATCTATGCTTGGGTTCCTGGCACTCCAACCAAGGAGTTGACTGGCGCATGGCACGGTAAGATAATGGATGGTCCTGAAGAGATTGGTGGTGTCAACTACTGGTACAAGACTTTCGATGGAGTAGAGAGCTTCAATGTCATTCTGAATAATGGTAACGACAAGCAGTCAAGTGATATCACTGGTATCACAGGCGATATCTACTTGGAATATGATGGTGGTTCAAATGTAAAGACGCTTGACGCTCCTGTCAACACAGCTGCCAAAGTTACTTTGAGCCCTAATGGTGCTGACTTCGAGAAGACTATCACAGTAACAGCAACCCTCAGTGATAATGCCAAGAGCGGTTGGTATAAGATTGGCGATGGCGAGCAGGTTGCTCTTACTCCTGGTAAGCCAGCTACCTTTACTCTCGGTGTTGATATGCTGGAAGGCGACAGCCAGACTGTAACTTGGAGCGCTACCAATGCAGAAGACAATACCAAGACCGGTACTGCTACCTTCAACAAGAAGGAAAAGGTGATTATTCCTACACCATCAGGTATCTTCGCTTACTTCCTCGCTCCTTCAGACTGGAGTCAGGTTGACTGCTGGGCTTGGAGTGATACAGATAACTTTACCGGTGGCAAATGGCCAGGTGTAGCTTGTACCAAGACTGGTGAGAAGAAGAATGGTCTCGATGTCTGGATGTGGAAGTATGATGGTGATTTGACAGGTGCTCCTACCCAGATCATCTTTAATAATGGCGGTAATGGTCAGCAGACAAAAGACTTGGATTTCGTAAACGGTGCAGTCTATAACCGTGACGGTAAGACCAACGAGGTTGTTACAGGTATCAATCAGGCTACAACAGTCCAGAAGACTGCTAAGTTGAAGATCTATTCTATCAACGGTGTGAAGGTAGCTGAAGTGAACAAGGTTTCTGATGCAGAATACGTTCTGGCTCCAGGTATGTACATCTGCAATGGCAAGAAATTTGTTATCAAATAAACTTACCGCTACTTAGGGGTTTAAACAAGCACTTCGCCTGCTCTGTAAGCGGGTAGTGTAAGTTTGCCCCCGTGCGGTTAGCAGTTTATATACATAATACCCTCTGAATGAGGCTGATTTTTGCAAACATCATGTATGCAAAAATCAGCCTCTTTTTTCATTGTTATTGCGAAATCGATTGCACAGAAAAAACAGTAGAAAAGTGAATTATTTTATAGTATTTATAAAAAGAATTCGTAAATTTGCAACATAATTATTCAACTATTCAATTTTAAACTTAACAATTTCATTATGAAAAAACTTGCCGCAAAATTATGGGCGGTTCTTATGCTCATTCTGGTCTCTATGCAGGCGATGGCTACAGACACGTTTACTAGCAATCGTACTGACTTCCGAGACGAAAGTATTTATTTCATGATTACCACGCGTTTCTACGATGGAGATCCTTCTAACAACGTGCTCTGCTGGGACAATCAGGAAGCACAAAAGAGTTCCAAGGACCCTTGTTGGCGTGGTGACTTCCAGGGTGTGATTGACAAGCTCGACTACATCAAGGCTCTTGGATTCACTGCCATCTGGATTACGCCAGTTGTACAAAACGCATCTGGTTACGACTATCATGGCTATCATGCTATGGATTTCTCTAAGGTTGATTGCCGCTATCAGAGTGGTGATGGTAGCAAGAGCGGTGACGTGATGTTCCAGGAACTCATCGACAAGGCTCACGCTAAGGGTATCAAGATTATCCTCGACATCGTGCTCAACCACACCGGTAACTTCGGTGAGGAGAAGCTCTGCAAGATGTTCGACCGTGATACTCATCTTCGTAACCAAGCATACATCGATGCTTGTATGATCCCTGACGAGAGCAAGTTGGGCAACGATTACTTGGGCAATGTAAAGATACAGTATCAGCGTCGTCTTGCCCTGATGAAGAATACAGATGGCAATAACCACGATATACACAACTATTGGCATCATACTGCCAACAACTGGGACTGGGACAACCCAAGCCGTTGGATGGGTCAGATTGCAGGTGACTGTGTGGATCTCAACACAGAGAACGACTACGTGGCAGATTATCTCGTGAAGTGCTATGGTCAGTTCATCAAGATGGGTGTCGATGGTTTCCGTATCGATACATCTGGTCATATCTCTCGCTTGACATTCAACAAGGAGTTCATTCCTCAGTTTAAAGCGCTCGGTGAGAAGTATAAGGCGAAGCGATTGAACAATGCACCTTTCTTTATGTATGGCGAGGTTTGTACACGTGCGAACGATGTTACCTACAGAGGTCAGCAAAATCTCTCTTGCTACTTCTATACCTGGAAGTCGGACGAGTCTTTGCTCAAGGATTGGAATGGAAGTCAAAGCTACTGGGATAGCCAGGTACTTCCTGAAGGTGCTGAGCCTGTAGGCCCACAACAGCTTTGCTTGAAGGAGACGACTTCTCCAAAGAGCAACAATGCCAAGATGCTCAATGGTGCATGGCATGAACCGGATTTATCCCAGAACAGTGGATTCAACGTCATTGACTTCCCAATGCACTACAGTTACAACACTGCCGAACAGGCTTTCAGATTGGCAAGTGGCGACGAGTGCTATAATGACGCTACTTACAATGTAGTATATGTAGATAGCCATGACTATAGTCCAGGTCCAAACGACGCAAATCGTTTTGGTGGTACAGATGCTCAGTGGGCTGAGAACCTCTCTCTCTTGTTTACCTTCCGTGGTATTCCATGTATCTACTATGGTTCTGAGGTAGGTTTCCGTCGGGGTGTGGTAATTGATAAAGGTCCTAATGGTCCTCTCAATAACACTGGTCGTGCTTACTTCGGTGGTTATATCACTGGTGATGTAGAAGCATCAGATTTCGGTGAATATAAGGCATCAGGTAATGTGGCTGCTACTTTGAATCATGATGTAGCTCAGCACCTCATCCGTCTGAACAAGATTCGTCAGGCAGTGCCTGCTCTCCGCAAGGGTCAGTGGACAACAGATGGTTGCTCAGTCAAAGGCGGTATTGCTTTCAAGCGTGCTTACAAGGATAGCTATGCTCTCGTAGCCCTCAATGGTGGTGCAACATTCACTGGTTGCCCAGCAGGTACTTATACTGATTTGGTAACAGGTAAGACTTACTCAGGTTCTACTATTACCGTTGATGCTCCTAACAATCAGGGCCAGGTTCGCGTTCTCGTGAAAGACTGGAAGGGCGGCAAGCTCATTGAGGATGGTGCTTTCATCTATGATACAGCAGCTAAGTCTCTGGGTGAACAGGCATATGACGGTAATCAGGAAGCTGGTACAACTTGGATAGAGGAGGCCCCTGTTCAGCCTGCAAGCGTTTCTCTTTCCCCTGCTGGTGGCACCTTCCGTACCAATACGGTCTCTGTTACTGCTACACTCTCAGAAGATGCTGTGTCTGGTTGGTACCAGATAGAGGGACAGAATAAGGTAGATTTGACTCCTGGTAAGTCTGCTACCTTCACTATCGGTGAAGGCATGAACTTCAAGGATAGCAAGACTGTGACTTGGAGTGCAACAAGTTCTGAGGGCAAGGAAAAGACAGGTAAAGTTACTTATACAAAGGTAGATCCTAATGCTTCTATCACGGTAACAGTAAAGGCTACTAATGCTCCTCACATCCATGCTTGGACAACAGGTACTGACGGTAAGGATTTGACTGGTGCATGGCCTGGTAAGGTAATGAATGGTCCTGAGGAAATCGATGGTGCTAAATACTGGACTTACTCTTTCGATGGTGTAGAGAACTTCAATGTCATCTTGAACAATGGTAACGGTGCTCAGTCTGGTGATATTACTGGTATCACAGGAGACATCTATTTGGAGTATGATGGTGGTTCTAGTGCCAAGAAAATTGACGCTCCTGTCAATACTGTTGCTGCAGCTAAGGTTACTTTCAGCCCTAATGGTGGGGACTTCGAGAATACTATATCTGTTACTGCTACATTGAGCAGCAATGCAAAGAGCGGTTGGTACAAGATAGGTAATGGTGAGCAGGTAAATCTTACTCCTGGTCAGGCTGCTACCTTCACTATCGGTGCAGACATGATGGAAGGCGAGAGCCAGACAGTAACTTGGAGCGCTACCAATGCAGACGATGTTACCAAGACTGGTACAGCTACCTTCAACAAGAAGGAAAAGTTGATTGTTCCTACTCCAACAGGAATCTACGCTTACTTCCTCGCTCCTTCAGACTGGAGTCAGGTTGACTGCTGGGCTTGGAATGGTACAGAAAACTTTACTGGTGGCGAAGGTAAATGGCCAGGTGTTGCTTGTACCAAGACTGGTGAGAAGAAGAATGGTTTGGATGTCTGGATGTGGAAGTATGATGGCGACTTGACAAGTACTCCTACCAAGATTATCTTTAATAATGGCGGTAATGGTCAGCAGACAGCCAACTTGGATTTCGTAAACGGTGCAGTCTATAACCGTGACGGTAAGACTAACGAGGTTGTTACAGGTATCAATCAGGCTACAACAGTCCAGAAGACTGCTAAGTTGAAGATCTACTCTATCAACGGTGTGAAGGTAGCCGAAGTGAACAAGGTTTCTGATGCAGAATACGTTCTCGCTCCAGGTATGTATATCTGCAATGGCAAGAAGTTTGTTATCAAGTAGTAAATGGTTAGCCGCCATTACTTTTAGAAACATTTAGTTTATCATATTTCATTTATTTTAGGTTTAAGTACTCCTAAATGACTTGAATAGAGCAATCTTTCAGTCATTTAGGAGTCTTTTTTGTATATATAAGTAGAAAATATATTAAAGATTTTGGGTAAAACCTTTTTTTTTTGTAACTTTGCGCCCAAAAGTAAAAACAATATAAAAATAAAATAGATAATATGGCTAAGAAATTTGCCGAGCATAATGGTCTGAATCTTACACAGACCAACAATGACGTACTCGCAGCGTGGGAGAAGAATGATATCTTTCACAAGTCTATCGACGAGCGTGAAGGCTGCCCTCAGTTTATCTTCTTCGAGGGACCTCCATCTGCTAATGGCCACCCTGGTATTCACCATGTGTTGGCACGTAGTATCAAGGATACATTCAACAGATACAAGACTATGAAGGGATTCCAGGTTCACCGTAAGGCTGGATGGGATACCCACGGACTTCCTGTTGAGTTGGGTGTAGAGAAAGAATTGGGTATTACCAAGAAGGATATCGACAACAAGGCTTCTGAGAAGTATATCTCTACAGAGGATTATAACCACAAGTGCCGCGAGAACGTGATGAAGTTCACCGCAGAGTGGCGCGAGTTGACCGAGAAGATGGGTTACTTTGTGGATCTCGATCATCCTTACATTACTTATGACAACAAGTATATCGAGACGCTCTGGTGGCTCCTCAAGCAGCTCTACAACAAGGGTCTGCTCTACAAGGGTTACACCATCCAGCCATACTCTCCAGGTGCAGGTACTGGTTTGAGCTCTCACGAGTTGAACCAGCCTGGATGCTATCGCGATGTCAAGGACCTCACCACCACAGCCCAGTTCCTCATCAAGGATCCTAAGGCAGAGTGGACCAAGTGGGGCAAGCCATACTTCATTGCATGGACCACAACTCCTTGGACTTTGCCATCAAACGTGGCTCTCTGTGTGGGTCCTAAGATTGACTATGTAGCTATCGAAACCTACAACCTCTACAATGGCGAGCCTATGACTCTCGTGATGGCTGAGGCGCTGGTAGGTTCATATCTGAAGGCTGATCAGGAGTGTAAGGAGGGTGATCTCCTTCCATTCGATAAGGAGAAGAAACAGTGCCCATGGCGCATCATCGACCATGTGAAGGGTACTGATCTCGAAGGCATGCACTACGAGCAGCTCCTTCCATGGGTAAAGCCATGCGAGAAGGTTGATCTCTTTGCACCGGCTTTCGTTACGGAATATGCTGCGGCTCATAAGGATAAGGTATTTACATCTGAGGATGGTCGTGATCAGTTTGTTGAGATGGATAGCGAGGCTTTCCGTGTCATCCTCGGCGACTACGTTACTACCGATGATGGTACCGGTATCGTTCATATCGCTCCTACATTCGGTGCTGATGATGCCAAGGTGGCTAAGGATGCCAACATTCCAGCCCTATACCTTATTAATAAGAAGGGTGAGACACGCCCAATGGTTGACCTGCAGGGTAAGTTCTATCTCATCGAAGACCTCGATAACAACTTCGTGAACGCTTGCGTCAACAAAGAGGCATACGCTCATCATGCTGGCGACTACGTGAAGAATGCCTACGACCCACAGTTTAATGTGGATGGTGTTTGGGACAAGAAGGCTTCTGATAAGGCTGAAGACCTGAACATCGTACTCTGCTATGAGTTGAAGCAGGAGGGTAAGGCATTCAAGAGCGAGAAGCACGTTCACAACTATCCTCACTGCTGGCGTACCGACAAGCCTATCCTCTACTACCCATTGGATAGCTGGTTTATCAAGGATACTGCCCGCAAGGAGCGCATGGTAGAACTCAACAAGACTATCAACTGGCAGCCTGAGAGCACCGGTACAGGCCGTTTCGGCAACTGGCTTGAGAACCTGAACGACTGGAACCTTTCACGTTCCCGCTTCTGGGGTACTCCATTGCCAATCTGGCGTGATGAGAACCGTGGCGAGAAGTGCATCGGTAGTCTGGAGGAACTGTATGCTGAAATCGAGAAGTCTGTGGCTGCCGGCATCATGCAGAGCAACCCATTGAAGGATAACGGTTTCGTTCCTGGCGACTATAGTCAGGAGAACTATGATAAGATTGACCTCCACCGTCCATACGTTGACAAGATTGTATTGGTTAACGAGGAGGGCAAGCCAATGTATCGTGAGAGCGACCTGATTGACGTTTGGTTCGATTCTGGTTCAATGCCTTACGCCCAGCTCCACTACCCATTCGAGGGTGAGATGACCCGTGGCACAGAGGCAGACCGCGATGCACTCATCCACAGCACCTACGAGGGATATGCTATTCCTCCTAAGTTCTATCCAGCCGACTTCATCAACGAGGGCGTGGATCAGACCCGTGGATGGTTCTTCACCCTGCACGCCATCGCTACCATGGTATTCGATAGTGTAGCCTTCAAGAACGTAATCTCTTCAGGTCTCGTTCTCGATGCCAAGGGCAACAAGATGAGTAAGCACGTTGGTAATGTAACCAACCCATTCGAGATGATTGATAAGTATGGTGCCGACCCTGTTCGTTTCTATATGATGACCAACAGTGAGCCTTGGGACAACCTCAAGTTCGACCCTAACGGTGTGGACGAGACCCGTCGCAAGTTCTTCGGTACCTTATATAATACATACAGCTTCTTCGCCCTCTATGCTAACGTAGATGGTTTCGATGCTGAGGCTGCTCAGGTGCCATTCGAGAAGCGCCCAGAGATTGACCGCTGGATTCTCTCATCACTCAATACCCTCATCAAGGGCGTTGACAGAGAGTTGGCTGGCTACGATCCAACCCGCGCAGGCCGTCTCATCGATGCTTTCGTCAACGATGACCTCTCTAACTGGTACGTTCGTCTGAACCGTAAACGTTTCTGGGGTAAGGAGATGAGCGAGGATAAGCTGAGTGCTTACCAGACTCTCTATACCTGCCTGATGACAGTGGCTAAGCTGCTGGCACCATTCGCTCCATTCTATGCAGACGAGTTGTATCACGACTTGGGAGGCGAGTTGGAGAGCGTACATCTCGATAAGTTCCCTGTAGCTGATGAGGCTGCTATCGATGCCGATCTGGAGGAGCGTATGGCCATCGCCCAGAAGATTACTTCTATGGTATTGGCATTGCGCCGCAAGGTGAACATCAAGGTTCGTCAGCCACTCCAGCAGATCATGATTCCTGCAGTAGATGATGTACAGAAGACACACATCGAGGCAGTAGCAGGACTGTTGAAGAACGAGGTGAACGTGAAGGAGGTTAACTTCATTGAGGGTCAGGGTATTCTCGTAAAGAAGGTGAAGTGTAACTTTAGAGTGATGGGTAAGAAGTTCGGCAAGCTGATGAAGGGTGTTGCAGCCCAGATGTCAGCACTCGATCAGGACCAGATTGCAGCCTTCGAGAAGGCAGGCAACATCACATTGAATATCGACGGACAGGAAGCCGTGGTAGAGGTAGCTGACGTGGAGATTATCTCAGAGGATATCCCAGGATGGCTCGTATCTAACGAGGGCAATCTGACTGTAGCGCTTGAGGTAGAGTTGACCCCAGAATTGAAGAAGGAAGGTATGGCTCGTGAGCTGATCAACCGTATCCAGAACCTCCGCAAGGAGACTGGTCTGGAGATTACCGACCGCATCAACGTAACTGTGGCTCCTAATGAGGAGACTGACGCAGCCATCGAGGCATTCGCCGACTACATCAAGGGTCAGGTATTGGCAGACAGCATCGAAATCGGCGACAACGCAGGTGTTGAGACCGAGTTTGATGACTTTAAGTTGAACATTCTCGTAGAGAAGAATTAAATAGTTAGGAGTTAGAAGTTAGGAGCATTTCCAAACTGCTTGCTTCTAACTTTCTAGCCCTTATTTCCTAAAAGCATTAATAAATAATATAATAGATAACATCTATGGCTAACGAAAAACTGCGTTATAGCGATCAGGAACTCGAGGAGTTCCGCGCTATCATTGATGAGAAATTGAAGGTGGCAAAGCAGACTTATCATGATTGCATGGCTCAGCTGAACCACTCAGACAGTAATGATGTGGTAGATACATCACCAACCTACAAGGCTCTTGAAGAGGGTAGTGAAGCACAAAGCAAGGAAGAAATCATCCAGATGGCTCAGCGTCAGCAGAAGTTCATCAAGGGATTGGAAGCAGCTTTGGTTCGTATCCAGAACAAGACCTATGGTATTGACCGCGAAACAGGTGAGTTGATTCCTAAGGAGCGTTTGCGTGCTGTACCTCATGCCACTTTGAGTGTAGCTTCTAAGGAGGCTAGAAAGAAGTAATAAATGGAGAAAACAAGTAAAATTAAATACGGATGGCTCGTCACGGCAATGGTGGTTGTGCTTCTTGTTATCGATCAGATTATCAAGGTGTACATCAAGACCCATTTTTGCCTTGGCGAGTCTGTTCGTGTTACTGATTGGTTTTATATCGAGTTTGTTGAGAACAACGGAATGGCTTGGGGCATGTCGTTTATCGGCAAGTTCTGGCTTAGTCTGTTGCGCCTGGTTGCCATCTGTGCGTTGAGCATTTATCTTCATCGCATCATTAAGCGTGGTACCTATCGCTTGTTATACATCATTTTGGTGGCGCTGGTTCTGACAGGTGCAATCGGCAATATGATTGATTCCATCTTCTACGGACTTATCTTCACCGGTGCTTCACCTTATTATGTATCTTATCTTGTGCCTTTCGGCGAGGGGTATGCACCCGTGCTCATGGGCAAGGTGGTAGATATGTTCCGCTTTCCGTTCTTCACCTATACATGGCCTGAATGGTTCCCTTTCTGGGGTGGACAGCATGGTACATTCTTCGATCCTGTATTCAATTTTGCAGATTCCTGTGTATCAGTCGGCATCATTTTTCTCTTGCTTTTCTGTAGAAAAGAACTGGAAGCTCTCGGAGGTGGTGATAAGAAGAATGTTACAGACGCTTCTTCTGTTGAAACTGCTGAAGATAAGAAAAAGTCTGAATCTCAAGAAAATAAGGAGGACAAGTAATCATGAAGAAAGCTTTTCTTTATCTCTGTTGGATAGTAACCTTTTGTGCAGCCTTCGCTTCTTGCAAGCCTTCGCTGCCAAGAGATGTGCTCTCTAAAGGAAAGATGACGGATATTCTCTTCGATTATCACATCGCTCTTGCTATGGCGCAGAGCGAAGACGGTGGTAGTGAGAAGAATAGTCTGGCTTATCGCGAGGCTGTACTGAAGAAACATGATGTCACATCGGCAGACTTCGACAGTTCGATGGTTTATTACATGCGCCATACAGAGTTGTTGCATGATGTGTATAAGGATCTGGCTGAAAGATTGGATAAAGAGGCGGTTGCTTTAGGTGGAAATAGTGCTGGAAATAGTGATTTTGACAATCTTACTTCTGTAGGCGATACTGCCAATATCTGGAAAGAGGCTACTTCAATGGTATTCTCGACAGATGCTGGTTTCAACAGTCGCAGTTTTAAAATTGAAGCTGATACAGCTTTCCATAAGGGTGACCGGTTCCGTCTTGATTTCGAATCGCAGTTTATCTTCCAAGATGGTATGCGCGATGGTGTTGCCTTACTGGCTATACAGTTTAAGAACGATAGTGTGGCACAGACTGTAGTTCATATTCAGAGTGCTCAGCACTATAGTATTGAACTCGCTGATAATGATAGCCTTGGAGTCAAATGTATAAAGGGGTACTTTATGTTGAATGAGGGTGGCTTCAGTTCTGATGCCGGTTCTTTGACGACTCTTAAACTGATGTTTGTCAATAAGATTCGTCTCATCCGTATGCATCCTAAAAAGGTGGCACCGGTTTCTTCTTCTGCTGCATCTTCTGATTCGGCAAAAGTAGATACTGCTCGTAAAACCCGTATACCAGGTCCAAGTGTTCCTGCACGTCCGGATGGAGCTTTGGCGCCTCCGACCAGTGCACCGGTTCCTATGCCTGATAAACCTATTCAGATGAGGAGTAATTAGTCTCGATGTTTAAGATATGGCTGAAATGAGAAGATGTGGAGCCCATCAGGTGATATTGCCGGATGGCTCGATATTGCAGCAGGCTGTGGTAGAAATACAAGAGGGCAGGGTGGTGAACTACTTCGAGTTTCGCGAGGAGTTGCCGATGACCGAATGGTTAGGCGGCGAAATCCGGGTGGAACGCGATGAGGAAGGCATCCTCCGTGCCCTGTGGAACGGAAAAGTAATCAATAAACATTAAACATAAACATTAATAATATGTTAAGCGTAGATCAATTAGAAGACAAGTTGATAGACTTGGCATTTGCTGAGGATATCGGTGATGGCGACCACACAACTTTGTGTTGTATACCAGAAGACGCCATGGGTAAGAGCCACTTGCTTATCAAGGAAGATGGCGTGTTGGCAGGTGTTGAAATGGCAAAGAAGGTATTTGCCCGTTTCGATCCTACCATGAAGGTAGAAGTGTTGCTTCAGGATGGCACCCATGTTAAGAAGGGTGACATTGCAATGATTGTAGAGGGTAAGACCCGTTCTTTGCTCCAGACAGAGCGTTTGATGCTCAATATCATGCAGCGTATGAGCGGCATCGCTACCATGACTGCTAAGTATGTAAAGCGCCTTGAGGGTACAAAGACTCATATCCTCGATACCCGTAAGACCACTCCAGGTCTCCGCATGTTGGAAAAGCAGGCAGTTAAGATCGGTGGTGGTATGAACCATCGTATCGGTCTCTTCGATATGATTCTCTTGAAAGATAACCATATCGATTTCGCCGGCGGTATCGACAATGCTATCGACCGTTGTCATGCTTATCTGAAGGAGAAGGGCCTCGACCTGAAGATTGAAATCGAGGTTCGCAGTTTCGATGAACTCGACCAAGTATTGAAGCATGGTGGTGTAAATCGTATCATGCTCGATAACTTCTCTGTGCCTGATACAAAGAAGGCAGTAGACATCATCGCAGGTAAGTATGAGACTGAGTCTTCTGGCGGTATCACTTACGATACCATCCGCGATTATGCAGAGCAGGGCGTTGATTTCATCTCAGTTGGTGCCTTGACACATAGTGTGAAGGGCTTGGATATGAGCTTCAAGGCTTGTGATTAAGTGAAGAATAAAGAGGGAAGAGTGGAGAATTAGGAATTCTAGCTCTTCTCTTTGTTTATATAAATAAAGATATATTTTATGAATAAGATTTTTGCTTCAGCCTTGATGGCTGTAGCTATGTTGGGCAGTGTCTCTGAGGCTGAGGCATGTACCAACTTTATAGTAGGAAAAAAAGCATCAGTAGATGGATCTGTGATGTGTTCATATAGTGCCGATGACTACGGAATGTTCCAGAACCTCTGCCATTATCCTGCGGCTAAGCATGCCAAGGGCGAGATGCGTAAGATTTACGATTGGGATACCAATAAATATCATGGTGAGATTCCTGAGGCTGCCGAGACCTACAACGTAATCGGCAACATCAACGAGTGGCAGGTTACCATCGGCGAGACTACCTATGGCGGTCGTGAGGAGATGGTGGATTCTACCGGTATCATGGACTACGGTTCACTCATCTATGTAGCTCTCCAGCGCAGTAAATCGGCACGCGAGGCTATCAAGGTGATGACCACCCTCGCCAATACCTATGGTTATAATTCAGAAGGCGAAACCTTTACCATCTGTGATCCGAACGAAGCTTGGATTATGGAGATGATGGGCAAGGGACCAGGCTCTAAGGGCGTGGTTTGGGTAGCTCTCCGTATTCCTGATAATGCAGTTTGTGCACATGCTAACCAGAGTCGCATCGGCAAGTTCAATATGAAGGACAAGAAAAACGTGATGTATGCCAAGGATGTCGTTTCTTTTGCTCGCAGTAAGGGTTGGTATCAGGGCAAGGATGCAGATTTCTCATGGAAAATGGCATATGCTAAGCCTGATTTCTCAGGACGTCGTTTCTGCGATGCTCGTGCTTGGGCTCTCTTGAATCATTTCTATGATATGAGTCCTTATCTTGATTGGGCTTTGGGCAAGGATCCTAATGCGAAGGATATGCCTCTCTGGGTGGTTCCTAACAAGAAGGTGAGCGTTCAGGATGTAGAGAATGTGATGCGCGACCATTACGAGGGTACTCCTCTTTCTGTAGCCGACGGTTCTGATATCGGCGGTGGTATCTGGGAGATGCCTTATCGTCCTACACCATTGATGTACAAGGTGGATGGCAAGCAGTATTTCAACGAGCGTCCTGTCAGCACTCAGCAGAGTGGTTTCGTATTCGTGAGCCAGATGCGTTCATGGTTGCCAAGAGAGATTGGTGGCGTGTTCTGGTTTGCCAACGATGATGCCAACATGGCTGCGTTCACTCCTGTATATTGCTCTATGACCGAGCGTCCTGAGTGCTATAATACTCCTGGTGTTGATGCGGTGCATTTCAGTAAGAAGAATGCTTACTGGGTTTGCAATATGACCAGCAACATGGTTTATCCTCGTTACAGTCTGATGTTCCCAACCTTGAAGGAGGTTCGTGATAGCTTGGACAATAGCTATTTTGCTGCTCAGGCAGGTGTTGAGAAGAAGGCTCAGGAGCTTTATGCCCAGAACCCACAGGCTGCCGTCAAGTATCTCAACGGCTATAGTGTAGAGAAGGCTCAGCAGATGTTGGCTCGCTGGAACCAGCTTTTCGAGTTCATGGTGGTGAAGTACAATGATATGATCATCAAGCCAACCGATAAGAATGGTACCTTCAAGAAGACTCTATACGGTTTGGGTGCTACTCCAGTTCGTCCTGGTTATCCAGAGAAGTTTGCCAAGCAGCTTGTCAAGCAGAGTGGCGATAAGTTCCTGGTTCCAGAGGAGAAAAAATAAGTTTTTTGATTCTTGAGAATCAAAGATACCGGAAAGTAAGAAGGGTCTATATACCACCTGTTCATCGTGGCATATAGACCCTTGTCGTTGTCCGAAGTGCGGGTGACTATGTTTGCTATTATTCTTTTCTTTATGCCGCCATACCGGCAATCAGCCGGATGGCTTCCTGCTTTTTCTGCAGCAGGGAGTGAACATATACCTGGGTGGTGCTGATGTGGGTATGGCCCAGTAGTTGCGATACGGTATAGATATCTACTCCCATGGCAAGTGCCTGGGTGGCAAAGGTATGTCGAGACGAGTGCACAATTTAAGCAAAAGCAACGGAAAGTGAAGATGAGAGAAATGAGCTGCAAGTGGTTGAGAATGAGCAATATTTCATAATTCGTAAGTGTTCGGTGAATGCCGTATTGTGTGCCTAGATAAAGTTTCGTACCTTTGCATCGTGATTTTAAATTATTCAAATTATGGTACAAGGCAAGAAACAATTAAACAGCAAGCCAAAGTTCGCCGA
>NZ_CDRSSE010000023.1:0-47826 GCF_977051555.1 Segatella sp. | reverse complement strand
CAATTCTGATATAATCTCAGAATTAGACTTTGCCTCTATACCATATTCCGTAATCATGCTGCAAATATAGTTATTTCTTTATTTATCTCCAAATATCGGGATAAATATTTAAATATCTTTAGTTATTGCTGAAGAAAAATCGGTATAAAAAATCCGCACGACTCTAGGAGCCATGCGGATTCTGATATATAATGTAGCTAGCAATAATAATGTTCTCAAGTTATTTTGCCACCTTGAATATGGCAGCACTAATGCCTGAAGCCTTGATGGCATCGGTCTTCTTGCCTGATTTATATACTACCTTTCCTGTAGAAAGAACGGAAACAGGCTTGCCGCCGACAGAACTGATGTTGAGAGATGCAGCCTTGGCGCCAGGATTCACGACAACAACATACTTCTCTTCACCCAAAGTACGCTCATATACCATTGGATATTCCTGACCTTTCTGGTTCAAGAGCTTCCAATCACCCTCATTGTCAAGAGCCTTGGCTGAATGACGCAAAGCGGTCAGCTTACGGGTATATGACAACAGAGAATTCTGATCTCCCTGCTGAGCTTCAACGGTCAACTTTCCGTTTTCCGTATCTACAGGAAAATAGAGTTTATCGGGTGCACTCGTAGAGAATCCGGCATTCTTGCCCTTGGTCCACTGCATCGGAGTTCGGGTACCAGAGCGCTCATTGCTACCCTCCTTGTTAGGGAGATTCATCTGATACTTCATACCAATCTCATCACCATAATAGATAAATGGAACACCTGGCATGGTGAGGAAGAAGGTCATCGCCACCTTCAGCTGGTCTGGCGTATTGCGGGTACCGATGTTAGGACGCTGGTAATCGTGGTTGGCAGATGGAACAGCGATGTAGCCGAGATTCTTGGTGGCATTGTATGCCTTGGTATAGTTCTCGCTAAACTCCTTGAGCGAGCCCTTGCCCTGCTTGTCGAAATAGCAGTTCTGGTAGCTCTGCTCCCACTTGCCCCAAGGAGTCTTGCGGTCGAAGAACAGAGAGGCATAGCCCTTGAGACCAAAATGGATGTAGAAATCGATGTTGAAACCGGCAGGAATGGCTTGCTGCGGATTAGCCCATTCAGAAATCAGGACGGTCTCAGGATAGTTCTTGTCCTTCCAGGCACGCATCTCATTCCAGAGTTTGGAAACCTCCTTCTTGTCGGGGTCGTTCTTGATGAGCGATGACGCCATATCTACTCGGAATCCATCCACACCCTTATCAAACCAGAAAGCCATGATGTTACGTATTTCCCTGCGAACAGCCTGTGGTCCAGGAGCATCTACACCCTGCTCCCAAGGATGATTTGGATCTGGATGAGCAAAGCCATAGTTCAAGGCAGGCTGGCACTCGAAGAAATTCTTCTCATAATACTTGGCACGAGGAGCATTCGCCTCCACATATCTGCCTCGGGTACTAGACTCCGGACTTGCCTCCTGATGACGGGCTTCGATTTCTTTCTTCTCGCTCTCAGGGATATCATTCATCCAGATATAATAGTCGCTGTAACGCTGGTTAGGATCTTTCTCGGAAGACTCCTTAAACCAGGCACACTTGGTGCTGGAATGTCCTGCCACCAGGTCGAGACAAACCTTCATGCCACGCTTATGGGCCTCATTGACCAATGTAACCAAGTCGGTATTGGTACCGAATCTAGGATCCACCTTGTAAAAGTCGATGACATCATAGCCGCCATCAAACCATCCCGACTCAAAGATTGGATTGAGCCAGAGGGCATTCACACCCAAAGTCTTGATGTAATCCAACTTGGAAGTGATACCCGGCAGATCGCCAATACCATTGCCATCAGTATCCATATAGGAAGATGGATAAATCTGATAGAAAAGTGCATCACTCAACCAAGCCGGTCCCTTCTTCTGTTCTGCCTGAGCAGAAAGTGTGGTTGCCGCCAAGGCAGCAACCAACAGCATTTTATTCATTCTTTTCATGAGCATCATTATTAATTCAAGAAAAATTTCTTTCATAATAACTCAAAATTCTGCATTTTATTGTGCAAGAATGCTAATTGCGAATCCACCACCTGCAACGGAATTCAACTTCAAGACAGACTTGCTGGTTACAATCTTCTTGGTGATGACGTAAGCCTGAGGATTGGACTTGTAGTTGGCATTCTTTGCATCCTGATAGATGGTAGCTACATACTTCTTATTCTTGTCGAGGAAATCGAGCTTAACGGTAGACTGATGAGCCTTCATACCCGTAACACCACCGACAAACCAGTTATCAGAGCCCTTTGCCTTGCGGGCTGCGGTGATATACTCCATTGGTTCAGCCTCTAGATAGATAGACTTGTCCCAATCTACAGCCACATCCTTGATAAACTGGAAGGCATCCATGTGCTTCTCGTAATTTTCAGGGAAATCGGCAGCCATCTGCAACGGACTGTACATGGTTACATAGAGTGCCAACTGACCGCAGATGGTAGAGTTGCAATGTGAACCATTGGCGCAATCCATCTCAAAGATACCAGGTGTATAGTCCATCGGACCACCCTGCAGACGGGTGAAAGGCAAGATGGCAGTATGTCCAGGTTTGGTACCTCCGAAAGCCTGATATTCTGTTCCGCGAGCACTCTCGTTGCCAATCAGGTTAGGATAAGTGCGGCAGAGACCGGTAGGCCGCACAGCCTCATGGGCATTTACCATGATGTGATAATCGGCAGCACGGGTTACGGCATGCTGGTAGTGATTGATTTCCAACTGACTGTAGTGATGCTCGCCACGAGGGATGATGTTGCCTACATAACCGCTCTTCACGGCATCGTAGCCATAATCCTTCATCAACTGGTAAGCTCTGTCCATATACTTCTCGTAGTTCATCACAGAAGAAGAGGTCTCATGATGCATGATGAGCTTCACACCCTTGGAATGAGCATACTCATTGAGTGCCTTGATGTCGAAATCAGGATATGGAGTCAGGAAATCGAATACCTTTTCCTTCATGTAGCCACTCCAGTCTTCCCAACCGATATTCCATCCTTCTACCAGGACAGCATCGAAACCATGGGCTGCAGCAAAGTCGATGTAACGGCGGACATTGGCATTGTTGGCAGAATGCTTGCCTGATGGCTTGGCATGTACATAGTCGGTTCCATCCAACTTCACGGTAGGATAATCATGGGTATAAGCCCACTCTCCCTTACCGGAAATCATCTCCCACCATACGCCAACATACTTCACAGGATGAATCCATGAGGTATCCTTGATCTTGCAAGGCTCATTGAGATTGAGAATCAGATTGGAAGACAGCACCTTGCGGGCATCATTTGTGATGACCATCGTACGCCAAGGGCTCTTGAACGGAGTCTGCATATAACCCTTCATTCCCTGGGCATCAGGGGTGAGCCAAGAGGTAAAGGTCATGGTCTTGTCATCCAAGTTCAGGTGCATGGCTGGATAATCCACCAGAGCAGCCTCATGCAGATTGATGTAGATACCGTCATCTGTCTTCAACTGGAGTGAGGTCTGTACACCGGTATCAGAAAAGACAGTCTGTGAGAGATTGCTGCTGACAGCAGCATGCAGGGCTGGACGGATGCCAGACAGACGGGTCTTGGTATATTCATACTCCTGGGTATCGTAATCACCCGGAATCCACCAGGCGGTATGATCGCCCATCATGGCAAATTCTGTACGCTCTTCCTTGATGGTGAAGTAGTTGAGACTGCCTTTCTGAGGGAACTCATAGCGCAATCCCACTCCATCGTCATAGACACGGAAGCGGACGTTCATATAACTGTCGGTGGAATTCTGCTTCAACTCTACCAGCATATCATTATAATGATTGCGGATTGACTTGTTCTCTCCCCAAACTGGAGTCCAAGTCTCGTCGAAAGTAGAAGTTTTCTCATCGATGACGCTAAAATCAGCAAGCAGGTCCTTGCCATCCTTACCGCCCTTAGCGAGCTGATAACCCAGACGGCTAGGCTTGATAATGGTCTTACCCTGATAGGTCACACTATAGGTTGGCACCGTGCCATCCAAAGTGAAGTTCACCTTGATCTGTCCATTAGGAGAAGTGATGTCTCCGGCATCCGCCGAGATGCCAATAGCCATCAGAAAGCTTGCAAGCAAAAAGAGTTTTTTCATATTTTTTTGTTTAAAATTGTTTGTTGCTGCAAAAGTACGGCAAAAATCGATAAGTTGGTGCGAATAGTAGATTCTTGGTAGATTACCGGTATCTACCAACCTCCTCACCTCTCTGAATATCAACATTTTGCAAATTCTCAAAAAAAACGGCTAGTAGATGCGAGATTTTCAATGTTTTTTATTATTTTTGCAGCAGAATCTAAAAACATAGGAAAAATGAGACATCTTTTCGTTATAATCATCACACTGCTGATGCTACAGCCGATATACGTAAAAGCAGACAACAGCCAGCTCTACCAGAAACTGGATGCTGCCCTGGAAAAACGTGCGCATTATGTAGAAGTAAAAGAGAAAAGTCTGAACGACATCAAGCAGGGTGCCAAGTATGTAACCAGCAACGAGGACAAGCTCAAGCTTTACGAGCAACTCGCCAATGGATACAAAGCCTACGAGTATGATTCGGCGATGACTTACGTAAAAAAAGGACTTGTTCTTGCCCAAAAGAGCAACAACACCTTATATCATAAAAGATTCCAACTTAGCCAAACCAGCCTGCTTATCACACGTGGATTCTATGCTGAAGCAAAGGAAATGCTGCAAAAAATAGAAACAAAGGAAGATGATCCGCGTGACTATCAGTTTCAATACTATTATACACTTTACGGACTATACAACAACTGGTCAACCTATTGTGAAAACAATAACTTCAGCAAGGATTACGACCAGCTGAAAGTGAAATACCTGAAGAAAGCAATAGAACTGTCGCCAGAGAAAGATGCGTTCTATTACTACCTGCTGGGAGAATTATACTATTACAGCAATCATTCCAACAATAACAAGACCATCCAATACTACAAAAAAGCACTGAGCATGGAAAAGCCAGACAGCCGCCTGCATGCCATGACCGCCTTTGCCCTATCCGAAGTATACAAGAAAGCCAACAACCCGGAACTGATGGAGCATTACCTTCTGGTTGCAGCCATCTCAGACATCACTTCTGCCACAAAAGAGAATGTCGCCCTGCAAGACATCGCACTCTTCATCTACAAACATAAGACCAGAAATCTGAAAAAAGCCCAGGAATACATCTACATATCCCTGGAAGATGCTTATGCCTACAACAACCGGTTGCGCCGCATTGAGATTTCATCCAAATTGCAGATGATTACCAATGCCTATACAGATGACATCAGAGCCACCAACAGCATGCTCTACATCGCTCTCTCAGTCATTTTCCTGCTCTCGCTCGGAGTGGGACTTAGCAGTCTGTTCATCCGCAAGAAGAACAGGCTTTTGAAACAGAAGAAAGACGAAATCACGGCTACATCGGCTAGAATGGAAGTTCTCAACAGCCAGCTGCATCTCATCAACGAAGAGCTGAAGGACACCAACCAGAAACGCGAGAGACTGGTGAAGGTGTATATAGACCTGTGCTATAAGAACATAGAGAGAAACAGCAAACTGCGTACTTTGGCAGTAAGAAAGATAAAAGCCAACCAGAGCAAGGAACTGCTGAGCCTCCTTTCGTCCTCATCAAGTACAGAAAAAGAGAACAAGGAGTTTCTGACGGAATTCGACAAGGCATTCCTGTCTCTGTACCCGACTTTTGTAACCGAGCTGAACCAACAACTCACCGAATCGGCTCACATCCAGCTGAAAGAGAACGGCGAAATGCCCCCTATCCTCCGTGTATGTGCCCTGTTAAGATTAGGCATCACCGAAAGTTCCAAGATAGCCGGCATCCTGTCTTATTCGCCCCAAACCGTATATAACTACCGTTCCATGCTCAAGAACAATGCCATAGACAAGGAGCACTTCGAAGAAAATGTGCTCAGACTCTGTATGGTGATTGCTGACTGATGAAAGAAATAAAAAGACACCTATATTTATAATAAATCCCGACAGGCTACAACATACCTGTCGGGATTTATTTAATTATCTGCAATTCGTGAGAATTCTACTTTACTATATATTTCTTGCCACCCCAGATATAGATACCATCATGTTTCGCTGGGAGCGATACCTTTCGGCCATTGATATCATAAACATCGGAACTGCAAGGCCGAGAAATACCGACAACATGAGTTAAGCCGGAAGTCAAATCATAATCTATTTTACCATCATCAGGACGATGAATAACCACCATTTCCTGATACCACTGATACTCCTCATCAACGGAGACACCATTATCCGTATACTCCAGAGGAAGGAGACTCAGGTCGAAATAGCCATCACCTAAGCCACAATAGCCCCAATTTACTCCTACGTTTCCATCAGCATCATAACCATCCAGCACAAAGGCATGGGAAGATGTCTTGTCGTTTCCCTGCTTATTGGATGTACCGGCATACAGAATAGGATGCCCGGCGCTCAATTCCCGATAAATAACCTTTCTCCAGGCTGCATCATCATAGTTATTGGTCTTGGGATAATCCTTATAGCCGTAGTACTGGGTAAGATAGCCGAAATGCTTCTTCATACCAGCCGCCGCATCTTGCAAAGACGCGCCACTGCCATCAAGAGAATAATTCATACCAGCCACACAACCGCAATGAAACATCAACTTGGCTACTGCGGCAGCCTGTTCCGAACTGTAGTTATCACCCGAATAAGCAGGCAACATCTCTGTCCACTTATACTCTCCCATACTCACAGCATAGCAGTACGTTTCTCATCGCCGACGCTATAAGAAGCGACGCCCTTGCCACGGGATGGATACTGGTATACAGACATAATCTGTGCCATAGCCGTAGCCACGCAACCTACCCAGCAGTTTTTACCATTCACTTGTGGGCACTGACTATTGAAAGGAGCATCCTGGCCCCATTTTGTCGTAACCAGATGCTCAACGCTCGACTTGCAACCTGCAGGGATAACCTGATACCCCGTAGAAGCAGCACGAAGTGAAGCGTCATTAATTCTAGCCAAGAACCACTCCAAAGCAGGATTATCACCAAAAGTACCCTCGTCAGAATAACCTATTACAGCCTTGAACGCATCATCATTGGCGAGAACAACAAATCCGTTCCGGTTGCGTCCTACAACCGTATAAGCATTCGACTGGCGCATAACCCGAAGGCTCTCATCTACTCCTCCACGAGAAGTTTTCCCGCCAACAGAAGGCAAACGCTCCCCCAGCACCTCACTGGCTATCTCCAATTTCTGCTGAAGGCTCCTTTCCTTTGCCTCAGAGCAAAGGAAAGAAGCCAACATCATAGAAAATATAAAAATCTTCTTCATTAGTCCAAAATCTTTAGGAAATCATTCGATATTTCTACCAAACGCCATACACATTTACAGACTGCTGCGCAACACTGGAATCTATGTATCCATTCAGATAGATGTATTTCTTTGTGAAGTCTATATAAGAATAGGTATTATAGCCATATCCACCATACCACATGAAAGAGTTGATATTTACATCTCCTACCGTCCAGTTCCACAAATAGTTACCTGTAGAAGAATCAACACCAGCTACGATATAGTTTTTCTTATAGGTCTGATAGTCATATATGGTAGCACCCTTTCCTTCCTCAGGAACCAGTTCACCGGAGCAATCAGCCAGATTATCGGCATTGAAAGTGCCATTAATCTTGAAATAAAGATCAGCACCCGAACCCAACATATTGGTGATATAAAACTGATTGACACCTTCCAGCTGGTAGATATCGGAATAGGTTACAGGCAGCTCTGTGTAACCTTCGTAATAGAACCGCACATTCTCCAGTACTTTCGTCCACTGAGAAACCAGCACCGCTGACTGCAGCACCGTACTGCCATCCTGCTTGGTATAAGGATTGGCATAGGCTTCATCGACATCTATCTTGAAACCAAATTTCTTTTTAGGTGTCAAACCCTTTACAGAAATGGTCAGCGTAGCCTCCTTCTCGCCCTGGGCAAACTCCACCGTTGCAGGCACCTGAATGGCAGCTGTATCAGTATACTCTACCTTGATAGGAACACTCGCAGCCTCAGCGGCTACCTTACGGCAAACCTTCACATCAACGGTTTCCTGGTCTGGAGTAAGAATAAACTCTGCCGCATTGCCCGCATCAAAATACACTCCCATGCAATTGTCTGGTGCAGGATTGCCTGGCGCATAATCATCGTCATCGCTGCAGGAAGAGAACCCCAACAGGAGACCAGCCGAGATGGCAAGCCCCAAATATCTAAAAAACTTTATATTCTTCATTGTCAATTCCATTTTAAAGATTGAAAAATCTCCTCATTTACTCACTCTTTGCCTCTACCACACTTGTAGGGTCTGGATTCAGTACCACAGCCGGATTAGAACTCTTCTCATATTCTGGGACATAACAATCCATCCACGGAGCCACGAAACCATACTTGGAATTCAAGCGGTGACTCTCCAGGAAGTTGGTACCCGTATAGGTACGGACAACAGCTATCTTAAGACGCTTATAGTCAAAATACAGCAATCCCTCTCCCCAGAGTTCGATACGTTTCTGAAGCAGCACGGCATCTTCAAGTGATTCGATGTCTGTAGCCTGACACTCATAAGAGCCATCAGTATAGCGATAAGCATTCATGAAATCATTCAATACGGTCTTGGCAGCATCCACCCCTTCTGTATGGGCAATGGCCTCAATATAGATGAGATACATCTCTTCTACACGCATCAATGGAATATCACACAAACAGCCCACATAGAGATCAGACAAGTTACCTGAACCCGGATGATATTTCAGGTTGGTGTAAGCAGGCAGTTTAGCCCATCCTGCTCCATCCAGCAAGGTAGAATAGCCTGCCGGAACCTCGGTCTTGCCAGCGTCCTCAGGGGCAACCCAAGTCTTCTTTCGCCAGTCTGCATCAGGTATCAAATTATAGAGCGAGGCACCTATCATACGGTAAGCCTTGCCATAACCAGCCATGGAGAATGCGGTAGATTCAGAAGATACCGTACCCATCCAGGAATGGTACCAGCTGCCCAATTGCTCCTTTGTTCCCAGCGAAGCCTTCCACATCCAGGAAGAATTAGCTGTATTGAAACCAGTCTTCTTATTATACCATTCGCTCTGAGACATTGGCTGGCAACCGGAATTGTCGATGGCGGCCTGTGCGTATGAGGCAGCCTTGGCAAAACAGTCATTAGCCGTCGTGATGCCCAAGGCATCATAGCCGTCAGCATCATTCTCATGAGACAACTGGGCTGTCAGGTCATCTGCCGAATCATAAAAGCGAGAACCCAGTTCCAGCCAGAAGCGTGCCTTCAAACCATCTACCACGCTCTCATCCGGCTGCTCCTTGCCCGTACGCTTATAGCCCTTCAAGTATGCCTCAGCCTTATTCAGGTCGTGCAGGATGAAGCGATACATTGTATAATAAGGTACACGAGGATTGTTCTTACCCTCAACGGCAGTAGTCTTCTCGGTCACGATAGGCACGGTAAGTCCCATAACCTTGGCTGCCTTGGCATCAAAGTCAGAGAATCCAGTCTTCTTGAATTCAAACATTCTTGCCATATCCAGGTATGCCAAAGCACGGTAAGCATAAGCCACACCGGCAGACGCCTTTGCTGATTCAGATGCTCCTTCCACATCGAGCGACGAGATGATACTGTTGGCATTGTTCACCAAACCATAATAGTAGAAATAGGTGTAATTGAATGGGCTACGGAGCCCCTTACCATTCTCTATAGATGAGAAATAGTCGTAATCTGCATTATAAACAGGCATATCTGCCGTCATCACATCACGGATAATCATCTGGCTGGGATAACCGTTGTCGTAAGCCGAACCGCCGCCATACACACCACTCTTTACCATATAGGCACTCAAGCCGGTCAGCAAGCCCTGCTGAGCCGTCTCAGACCCCTGCACCTGACTGCCTGTTGCATAATCCTTTGGCAGTTCCTCCTCCAGACAGCTCTGCATCATCAAGCATGAAGAGAGCACTACTGTGAACAGAGAAACCTTGCGAAATATATTGTTCATCATATAAAAATCTCCTTATCTAATAGTTTAAAATTGAAGTGTAATACCACCAGAGATGGCACGTACAAACGCATACTGCTCGTTGCTAGGTGAGCCGGTGAAACTTGTACGAGGGTCGAATCCCTTTCGCTTGCTCCACAGATAGACATTGTCTGCCGCACCATAGACACGAACCTTAGTCAAGCCCAAACGACGTGTCAGGCTCTTTGGCAAGGTATAACCGATATTGATGCTCTGCAGGTTGAGGTAACTTGCATTGATCAGGAAACGGTCAGAAGATGAGTTTGCATCCGTATCATTATACTGGAGGCGAGGGATGTTGGACCCTCTGTTACTTGGAGACCAGGCATCCAGCATATCCTTATGGAAATTGAAACCTGTCCAGCTGTCATAAGGAACACCCATCAGACTCTTATAACCTGAATCGTAAGATTTGCCGCCGATGGAATAAGTGAAGTTCACACTGACATCGATACCCTTAAACGAGAACGATGTACCAAATCCACCATAAAGATCAGGAGTAGGGTCGCCACAGGCAAAATAAGAGCCTTCCGACCATTTTGCTGACTTACCCAACGAACCATCTTCGTTCTCAACATACCATGTGGATTCTCCTTTCTCATTTACGCCCGCATATTTCTTCAGTCTCCAGGTGTAGATAGGTAATCCTTCACCATAATAATAAGAGCCGTTATGATAACCGGCATATCCGCTCAGCATCTCATTCTTGTTCTCATCAAAAAGTTTCGTTATCTCATTGGTATAATGGGTGGCATTGAGATTGATGTTCCACGCAAAATCCTTGGTGCGGATTACATCTCCTGCAAGATTCAGTTCTACACCACGGTTCACCATGTTACCCACATTAGAGTAATAGCCTGCATAACCCATTGACATAGGCACGCTGATGAAACAGAGCATGTCTGTGGTCTTGCGGTAGAAATACTCCACATCACCGGTCAGACGCCCCTTGAAGAGTTCGAATTCAAGACCTGCGTTGATATTGGTATTGGTCTCCCAGGTAATCTTATCATTACCCTTTGAAGCAAAGGTCAGCGCCATGTCACCATTCATGCTACCGATGCCGTATGTATCCAGATAACGGTTGTTACCGATGGCATCGTTACCCTGCTGACCGAAAGAGAATTTCACCTTCAGCATGTTGAGCCAAGACTTGGTACCTGCCATCCAATCTTCCTTAGTCAGTATCCAGGCACCACCAAAGGAATAGAAATCACCCCAGCGATGGGCTGGAGAGAAGCGGGATGAACCGTCACGGCGATAAGAAACCTGACCGAAATACTTGCCATCATAATCATACATGCCACGGAAGAAGAAACCTTCGGTATTATAATTGGTCTGGTTGGAATAAGTAGGCTCATTGGTGATTGCACCTGCCAACTCATGGTTTTCCTTGAAAGAGAACATGTTAGAACGGCCGCCATATACATATTCATAGGTCTGCTTGTAATTCTCATGTCCCAAAAGCAATGTCATGTTGTGCAGACCAAAAGAACGGGCATAGTTTACCAACTGCTGGAAGTTGACTGTATAATAACGGTAATGTCCTACGGTTACCTCACCATTAGGATAAGTCGTTGCACCAAATCCATAATAAGGCTGCTGGGTACTCTGATAGCGATATTCATAGTCATCTACCGTACCGTTCAAGGTAATCTTCAGTCCCTTGACAAATGTTGGGGTTATGTCTGCGAAACCATTGATACCGAAAGTATTGCCTACAGAATGGGATGCCTGAAGCTGGTCATCCTTCAACTGGTTGACCTGAGAGAGTACAGGGCGATTCAAGCCTGCATTCATTCCGTTACCATAATCATATATCTTACCATTATCATCGGTCATGATATTGCCATTGCCATCTCTGAGATACAGCGGATAGATAGGAGCGATGGTATTGACCATGTAGAAGGTATTGGTAGTACTGTTTTTTCCATTAGAATCTACCTCTGTGGCATAATCTGTAACGGTATGGGCATAGTTTACGTTACCACCCACCTTCAGCCATTCATTTGCCTTATAGGTAGCCTTCAGGCGTGCAGTATATCGCTTAAACTGAGATCCGTATGCAATACCAGGATTATCCAGATAGCCCAACGAAGCATAGAACTGGGAGCTGTCGTTTCCACCATTCACATTCATATTATACTCCTGTCGGAGGGTGTTGCGATAAGCCGCCTTGAGCCAGTCGTCCGGACTGATCGTATAATCCTTTCCGTTATAAGAGATCTTGTTGCCCAATGTGGCATTAGGATTCAGCTTTCCATTATCGCCAATGAGATACTGTCCCTCAGGCACATTGTAGCAGATATAGCCCAATCCGCCCTTTTCTGAAGAACCACCAATTGCGTTATTGGCAGCCACATGAGCTGCATAAGCTGACATACCCTTGCCATTGGTATAGTAATTATATAATGACTTATAGTGTGTCTCATAATATTGACCTGGATCAGAAATCATATCATAAGTCTGAGAGCCACGGCTATTGCTGCCCCATTTAGCATCAACTGTGATGACAGTCTTGCCCGCCTGTGGATTCTTGGTAGTAATCAGGATGACACCATTGGCACCACGGGCACCATAAAGCGCATTACTTGCCGCATCTTTCAATACGGTAACAGATGCCACATCCGCAGGATTGATATCACTCCAGGAGCCATAATAAGGCGCACCGTCTACCACAATCAACGGATCCTGACCTGCATTGATGGAGCTGATACCGCGTACACGGATGGTAGGGGTAGAAGACGGATTGCCAGATGTATTTATCATCTGCACACCCGCTACCTGACCATTGAGGGCATCTACCACATTGGTTACCTGGCGCACGGCTATTTTATCTGCATCCACTACGCCTGCAGAACCCGTGAAGGATGATTTCTTCTGCTCGCCGTATGCCACAACAATCACTTCGTCGAGCTGGCGGTCTTGAGAGTGCATGCTTACCTTCATGCCTGGAGCCGCCTTCAAGGTCTGGGAATCCATACCGAGATAGGTGATGACTATCGCCTCTCCACGTTTAGCACTCGGCAAGCTGAACTTACCGTCAATGTCGGTCACGGTTCCGGTCTTGGAACCTTTCACCATAATCTGGGCACCCACTACGGGGTCTCCATTCTCATCGAAGACCTGTCCCCCAACCTGTCCGGAAGACTGTGCCAGCACTTGCCCCGAAGCGGCCAGCAACAGGGAAGCAAATAAAACCTTCATTCTCATAATATCTGTCTCTTCTTATAATTATTATCTCTCTTTATCTTAAATACACCTATTTATATAATGCCAGTTATCCTTTACAAGTTTTATATAAAAAATGTATTCGGTTGCAAAGGTATAATAAAATCCACTAATCACCAAACAAAAGTTCAAAAATCTGCATTTTCAGATAGCAAAAAGATATTTTGTTACCACAAATCAATATCTAAATGCTACTAAAAACATCAATTCCTCTAAAAAATTGGAAACGCCATTTTCTGCCGTAACATCTTTGTCGCAGCTTCGTCAATGCCTTTCAACCTCATTGCAACCCTGGTGTAATATAACCACCGTACCTTTGCAACCGTAATCAAACGATATAGGTTATGAATGCTAAAAGGGGAATTATTGTATTAGGATTGCTCTCGGCGGCTAGCTCGCCAATGTGGGCGCAACAGATTAAGGGTGTCGTAATCGACCAGAAATCGAAGGAGACACTCATCGGTGCAGTCATCACAGTGGATGGAACCAACGTGAAGGCTATCACCAACATCGACGGAAACTTCCAGATCGATGGATTGGATAAAGAAAAGACATATACACTATATATTAATTATGTAGGATATAAGACTCAAAAAATTGACGGGGTTCAGGCGAAGGACGCAGACCAGGTGATTGCGCTGCAACCTGATGAACAGCAACTGAAGGAGGTGACCGTTACCGCAGTGGAAAGGCGTAATACGAATGCGGCAATGATACAGGTGACCAAAAACAGTCCCGTCATCGTGAGCAATGTTTCGGCACAGGAAATATCTCGTACTCAGGATACGAATGCGGGTGAGGTGATACGCCGAGTGCCAGGCGTGAGCCTCATCGACGATAAATTCGTGATGGTTCGTGGATTGTCACAGCGTTATAACAATGTGTGGGTGAACGGAGGAGCGGTGCCTAGTTCTGAGGCTGATTCTAGGGCATTCTCCTTCGATATCATCCCTAGTTCACAGATTGACAACCTTACCATCGTGAAGTCGCCATCGGCTGAATATCCTGCCGACTACTCAGGCGGTTTCATCATCGTCAACACCAAGGAGATTCCGGCAGAAAACAGTTTCAATATCGCCGTGGGCGGAAACTGGAATACATCTTCTGCCTTCAAGGACTTCTCTTACTCAAAAGGTTCGGGAACCGATTTCCTCGGTTTCGACAATGGCTTGAGAAACCTGAACGGAGGCATCCATGCTGACCTGAATCAGCAGCTAGATGCCAACGGAAAACCGGTGGGCGATTATGCTACTTCGCTCCTTGGAAACGGGCTTAACAACGATTGGTTCGTAAAGAACAAGAAGCCTTTGGGCGACTTGAAACTGGCAGCCAGCCTAAACCAGCGCTGGATGCTCGGCGGAAGAACACTCGGCATGCTCGCCGCCCTGAACTATACCAACGAATACCGCACCTACGAGAACATGGAGAACAACCTCTATGGCATCTATGATGCGGCCAACGACAAGCCGAACTATCTTCGTCACTCTGTTGACGACCAGTATAATAATAATGTCAGACTCGGAGCGATGCTCAACTTCACCTTCCTTTCCAAGGACGGCAACCACAAGTATCAGCTCAAGAACATCTTCAACCAGTTGGCTACCAGCCGATATACCTGGCGTGAAGGCGTGAGTGCTCAGTCGAACCTGGAGCGGAGCGCAGAGTATTACTACCGCAGTCGAACTACATATAACGGTCAGCTTACCGGCAAGCACACCTTCACTAGCGATGCCCTTGACTGGAGCATCGGGTATGCGTATGCCAACCGTCATTTGCCTGACCGTCGTAGATACCTCATCGACGATGCTCTCGAATCGGGCGTTTATGCCCTGAGCACCGGCAACGACATATCGCGCGAGTGGACCCAACTCGACGAACACATTCTCTCTCTTGGTATTAATGATAAGCATCACTTCAAGTTTGGCAACTTTGAGCCAGACTTGCAAGTGGGAGCTTACGGGGAGTATCGCAGCCGAGAATATCAGACTCGTAATTTTATTTACAATTGGAATGTTTCAGCTAACAACATGCCATCCGATTTCCGCCACAGCGACATCCCAACCCTGCTCTCCAATGAGGCGAACATGGGTTACGACAAGCTGTATCTTCTGGAGGAAAAGCAGATGCGCAATAACTACCGCGGACACAACACCTTAGGCGCCGGATACCTGGCGATGTCTCTCCCCTTTGGCAAACTCGGCATCCACGCCGGTGTCCGCTTTGAGCACAACGATATGGAACTCATCTCCAATTCCCGTGACTACGAGAAGAGCGAATCGAGCCGTCATTACAAGACCGATGATGTTTTTCCATCTCTCAATACAACATATAAGATCAGCGACCAGCACCAGGTGCGCCTGTCGTATGGCCGCAGTATTAACCGCCCAGAATTCCGTGAAGTGTCGTCGTCGGTGTATTACGACTTCGACCTTGCCAGCAATGTGCAGGGAAACACTGAGTTGAAGAACTGTTATGTCGATAATCTCGACCTGCGATATGAGTGGTATCCATCCCGTGGAGAGCTCATTTCGCTGGCAGTCTTCTACAAACACTTCGATTCTCCTATCGAGTGGACCTACACAGTGGCAGGCGGCACAGACTTGATTTATTCTTACAAAAACGCAAAGAGTGCCAACAATTACGGTGTGGAACTGGACATCAGAAAGAATCTCGGATTCATAGGATTGAAGGACTTCAGCTGGTCGTTTAACGGTGCCCTGATTAAGAGCAAGGTGCAGTTTGAGAAGGGAGCGAAGGAAGAAGACAGACCGATGCAGGGTCAGTCGCCATACCTTATCAACACCGGCATCTTCTATAAGAATGAGCCTTTGAAGATGGATATCGCCCTGCTATACAACCGCATCGGCAAGCGAATCATCGGTGTGGGCAGAAGCGAAGGAAGCACGGGCGATGACTCCAACTCCCGAGTGCCTCACAGCTACGAGATGCCTCGCAACACCATCGACTTCTCGCTGGCTAAGAAATTCGGCGACCATCTGGAACTGAAGCTCAACGTAAGAGATCTTCTTGCAGAAAAGATATATTACAAGCAGTTTGCTGATGTAACGTATAGCGACGGAAGCAAGAAGCAGGTGGAAGAGATAGCAAGATGCTACAAGCCGGGCAGAAACATCGGTTTGCAGGCGATATATAAATTTTAAAGATAGAATATATTAGATGTTTGTTTAACAAAACAGGAAACAATGATGAACAAGATGTATTTTTATGGATGCATGGGCATCCTCGCAGCATCTGCCATGTTGAGCAGCTGCAGCAGTGACAATGACGATCCAACTCCTTCTCCAAATCCAGGATCAGAAGTAGTTTACAAGTGGACAAAAGATGGCGGTCTGAATGCTTGCGACCACATCCTCTTCGGCACAGACGACAAGGAGAACGCCAACGGAACACAGATCGGTAACGGCGACCAGGAGTTCGTCTTTACAGGCAAGCAGACTTTGAAGAAAGGCACTTATCTCCTTAAGGGATGGGTATATATTGCAGATGGAGCTGAGCTCACCATCGAACCGGGAACTATCATCAAGGGCGACAAGCAGACCAAGGCGGCACTCATCGCAGAGCGTGGCGGTAAGCTCATCGCCAAGGGTACAGCTTCAGAACCTATCGTCTTCACATCAGAAGAGGCTGCAGGCAGCAGAAAGCCTGGCGACTGGGGTGGCATCATCCTCTGCGGTAAGGCTAAGAACAACCAGACAGAGCAGCAGATAGAGGGAGGTCCTCGTACCAAGCATGGTGGCGCAGACGATGCTGATAACTCAGGCGCATTGAGCTATGTACGCATCGAGTTTGCAGGTTATCCATTCCAGAAGGATAAGGAAATCAACGGTCTGACCTTCGGTTCTGTAGGTTCAGGCACACAGATAGACCACGTTCAGGTATCTTATTCTAACGATGATTCCTTCGAGTGGTTTGGTGGTACCGTGAACTGCAAATATCTCGTAGCCTACAAGGGCTGGGATGATGATTTCGATACCGATAACGGTTTCTCTGGAAAGGTGCAGTATGGTCTTTCGCTGCGCGACAGCAAGATAGCCGACACCTCTCAGAGCAACGGTTTCGAGAGCGACAACTGCGCCGATGGTGCAACCGTGGATCCTCGCACCAAGGCAACTTTCTCTAACATCACCTTCGTAGGTCCTAAGGTGTTGGATTCTAAGTTCCAGAACACCACCGATTATATCACAGCCGGAGCCTACAATCCGAACAACGGTTCAGCCCTCGGCAAGTTCCAGGCAGCCATGCAGATTCGCCGTTCTTCTAACCTCAACTGCATCAACTCTGTAGCCTTAGGCTGGCCTATCGGTTTGATTGTAGATGGTGAGAAGGGTAAAACCGTGAAGGATGCCAAGGATGGCAAGTTCAAGCTTCAGAATGTGTATTTCGCAGGCATGGATGCCGTTGGTACAGATGCCAACAAGAAGTATGAGGATTATCTCTACGATGCAGCAGCGAAGAAGGATATCGACAAGAACCAGAAGTCATACAGCAACACCTTCTTCTTCTCAGAGCAGAGTAATAAATATTTTGACAGTTGGACCTCTTTGGTAGGTGCTGATGGCTATACTCCTATCGCCGGAAGCCCATTGCTCGGAGCCGCAAGTTTCACCGGCTGGACCGGTTTCGACACCGTAACCTACATCGGTGCCTTCGACGGCAGCAACAACTGGATGAGCGGTTGGACCAACTTCGACCCTCAGAATGCAAAGTACTAAAGAAGAATAGCTAATTTCTATTTTGACTATAAGGTTTTCTTTTATTGGGGCATGGCGCAGTGATTTGCGCCATGCTTTTTTTGTTGTGTTATGGAGGGAAAAATCAATCGCCTAGAATAACTAATACCTTTAAAAACAGGACAAAAACAAAAATAATCGCCCAAAAGTTTGGTATCTTGAAATATTAGTCGTACATTTGCAGCAAAGAACATTTAAACTTTCAAAATATGGCAAGACCAATTAAAGAAACCCCAATTCTTTATGGCGAAGATGCTAAAAGATTTGAGGAAAGAATGAACAAAGTTCAGAAGGAAACTCCTGAACAAAGAAAGATAAGACTAGAGCATTATCATGCAATGCTAGCAGCCTTACATCGTGGCGAGCAAATGCGAAAAGAAGGCAAGGCTATCCCTGGAATCATAAAAGTATCATAATAAATTTCTATATTTTGATTTAGCAACGTTATAACCAAAAAGTCTCTTACTCAAATTATATGAGCAAGAGACTTTTTTATTACTAGCAAAGTTCCTCCGTCAAGTAACGAGAGACCAAAGTTTCTATATCTATCTTGTCTGATTTTTGAATTTTCGCTAAGTTTTTTTTAAAAAGCTGCTTCTTGATAGACTTGAAATAACTATGGATCCATCTGGCATTAAACTCTTGCAAGAGCATCGCCCACGTAAAATGTTTGTTAAATAACACGGTAGGTTGTATTATATTTAAGTTTTTCTTGTTATCTTTGCAACATACAATATTACATAAAGAGAAAACAATGTTAACAAAAGAAACAATAGAGTATCGAAATCAGGTAGATAAAGTATGGGAAGAGGTCTCCTCGATTCTGGAAGAGAAATATCAGCATTATAAGGCTCAGTTTGATGCTTCGTATAGTTCAAGTGAACCGACGGAGGAAGAAAAAGATGCCCATATTGAGGCTGGAAGATTAGCTTTGGCTTATTCCAAGATGCTGAATTATGTCTTGAAACAGAGTAATAAGCATCAGCTGGAAACACTTCGCATGATACAGCGCACAATCCATGAGTCGTAGAGTTATTAATTTTAATGGTAAGTGATTTATGATAAAGGAAGAGTTTATACAAGAAAAAAAACTTCAGCAACAAGCTGATTTGAAAGCATTCATGACTGTTTTTAAATTCTTGAACCAGAAGGCTGGGGAAACGGAAGAGGCACAACAAGATAAGTTGCGAGCCTATAAGGAGGTAACGCAGCTTTTTGAAGACCGAATGGCGAAAGTCACTGCAGAATTCGACAAGCTGATGAAGCAATATGAGTTTCAGAAGGAAAGGAAACGAAAATAATGGAAGTTAGTCATCTCCCACCTGATTCTCCAACTGGATGATGTTATCACCGTTCTTGGTGATGCGAACCACCTGTTCATCTACAACATCATTGAGGCGTCGGATTTCCGTATCCTGTTCGCCGATAAGCTTCTTCTGCTACTCAATCTGCAGACACTACTTCTTCAGCAGATTCTCCTTCTCCTTGAGCGTAGCACGAAGAATTTCTTCAGCATGGCGAATTGTCTCCTCATCGCTCTCGCCCTGCTGAACCGGAATATAACCACCCGTTTTTCGAATCTGTAGCAGCACATCAGAAGTAACCCAGTTCTTGAACTTCACGGCAGTAGGAAGTTTGGAGCCAAGCACCAGGACAGAAAATCCGTTCTCGTTGACAAAGGTCAACTTATACCAGCGCTTTGCTGCTGTTCCATCTTTCTTGATACCAGTCACTACCCATGTACGGTGTTTCGCCGTACATGGGTCATCAACATGTTGCCGGATGGCATCACGCTGATTCTTGATTGACATGAAATAACCATGGCCCAACCTGGCATTAAACTCTTGCAAGAGCATCACCCACATTATTGCCTGCCAACGACCATTCCTGGAAGGATGTTATTTTTATATACCAGCAACAACCCATGCCCCCTGTTTTAAGGGGCATAGGTAAGACCATCCGTATTCAGTATTCAGTTATTCAGTTTTATTTTAAACCCTTACATGGATAAAGGGGTTGAAAACCCGGAAGAAAAGGATTTATTATTTTGTAATGTATTTTTTATTATTATATTATATTATATATATTATATATTTATATATATAGATAGTATATAAACTTTACTTTTTAGGGGATAAATGTACCCCCTTCAAAATAAAACTGAATAACTGAATACTGAATAAGCTGCTGTGTTTTCTTATCTTTAACTCTATGTTTTCTCTTCTGAAAAAGTATGAGTTGCGGGGCGCAAAACGGCGAGTTAGATTGTTTAACAGGTTTCAGATTGAAAGCGTGCTGAAAATCGTCCCTTATCACACGCTGAAATTTGGTGGTATCGGGAAATTGGCGTATCTTTGCACTGTCGTTCGAAGAAAGGCTTGCGTACCCCCACAAAGTAATCAATAATCACTAAAAACATGATGAAAGCAAATACTTGGAAAACGATTTGCAGATTGCAATTTCCTTCCTCACAGCCATCGCTACTACGCTCGGAGTTACCAGCTGCTCTTTTTAAAGGTAAAAAGGTAAAAAAGCCTAGCGGGATGTTAAGCCAGCAAGGCTGCTCTTTTTAAAGATAAAAAGCCATAGCTTATTTTAACCCCCCGGTGCCTGGTGCACTGGGGACTTTTTTATTTGCGGGGGACCAGCGATGGAATCGCTGGGAACGGGGGCGGAAAGGGGGCTAAGGCTCTTTTTACTTTTTTACTTTTATACCCTTTTACCTTTTTTACTTTTAAAAATTTCTCCTTAATCCATGAACTTAATCATGTCCTGGCGTCTTGGCTTTGCCTCTGGCGATTCAGCAGGATAGCCCAGGGCGATGCAGTAGAGCAGCTTGTAATTCTTGGAGAATGCCATGCGGTCGAGGTAAGGCTTGGCTGATGGCGAATCGAGTATCAAACGGGCAGAACTGCCCAGACAGCAGGAACCGATGCCCTTTGACCATGCTGCAAGAATGATGTTCTCGCCCAGCAAACCGCAATCAATCTGCGCCATATCATAAGTAGTATCATAGGCGATGCAAACCACACATGGGGCATTCACGAAGATGTTCTTGAAGCCCTTGCGCTCTGCTATCTTCGGATTATCCTTTACCACGGCTTGGGTGATCGAATCGATGAGGGCAGGAGAATCTATCACTCTGATTTCATACGACTGCAGGTTCTGTCCGTTTGGCGCGTTGATGCCGCATTTCAGAATCTCGTTCAGGGTATCGCGACTGATAGCGGAGTCCTTGTAAGCACGGATGCTTCTGCGACTCATCATCAAATCGGTTACCACACTTGCAGAGTCAACGCTGGCCGTTGCCTCCGGCTGTCTGTTCTCGTTGCAGGCAGTCAACATCAAAGCAGCTGCCAATCCTAAGAAAATCTTCTTCATATAATTCATGATTAAACTTATATTCCTATTAGTATATACCCATGTAACGCTATTAGTATTTATCCACGTAGCGTTATTAGTATATACCGTGCAAAGATAGCAACAAATACTGATATTCAAGAAGATACGATTAAAGTTTTAAGAGTTTTTATTGTTCTAGACCGCCATTCTTTTAACAAGTATATATCGTAACCAAACATTTTCCACCTATTTTGCTAGAATTTCCCAAAAACTTCGTATCTTTGCAATGGCTTTATGCAAGATAAGCTGTTTATAAAATCATCAAACGTAGAATTATGGAAAGAAAAAGTTATTCTATAAATATAAATCGCATTGCACAATATGCCATGTATGCATATTGCATTTTCGCTTTGTTTTCGCTGGCATTTTCTGTTTGCGGACAAGCGGGCTTATCCTTCAGAATAAGTCCCATCCTGATTCCAATAAGTCCCATTCTGGTTACCATCAAGCAACTGGTCTTGCAGCTCGCCCCTATAGCTTTATGGGGAATATTCCGCTACACGCTACCGGCAGGCGTAAAATTGCTACGACGCTGCAGCGAGGTGATGGTGCTTTACTATGCGCTCTCATTCATCCTGGGTCAATGCTTCAATCTTCATCTCGTAACGATGATGCAAAACGGACAGATTACCCTGATGGCGAGCATACTCACCTGGACAGAAAGCACGATGGGCCTGATTTCCGTCATCGCCTCCCTGGTAGCCGGCTGCCATCTGTGCAGCAAGCACAGGGGCAACATGCGCAAACTGGGCATAGCCCTTGTCCTGGTTTTCATCGCATGGCTGCTATGCTCGAATCTCCTCCCTGCGGCAGTGTTTTATCTGGCAGGCAACACCCAACAGGCAGCCTTCACCTGCGTGAACATCATCAGTATGATAACAACGACATCAGCTTATATATACGCCTACTACATGATGTATCGGGCGATAAAAACGAAATAATTTGGTGATGCGGCGTTTTTTTCGTATCTTTGCCGCAAAATATGCGGCGTTTTTTGATAAATAATGCCGCAAGAGAAAAAATCAGAAATGCTACAAAATGAAGGAAAAGAATCAGATTTTTGAAAATATCATGAGCCGTACATCGGTGAGAAGTTTTACAGGCATAAATAAAGAAAAAGTATGAATATCAAGGAGAATTATCAACAACATGTAGGCCGATATGCTTCTGAGGTAGCTGCCCTGAAGCATAAGAATACGGGATTTATAACGGGCGAGCTGCTGGCTTTTGGCGGCATCCTCGCCTTCCTGGTCTGCTATTTCGCATTGGATGGGGATACACAGAACTATCTGATGGGGGCGGCGCTGTGTCTGATTGCCTATCTGGGAATCAGACGACTTGACGATAAGAACAAGGAGAAGATAGAGCATCTTTCGGCTTTGCTCAAGGTTTATCAGGACGAAATCAAGGCTTTGGAGGGCGATTTCTCGCCTTTCGAAACGGGCGATTCCTATCAGAATCCGCAGCATTCTTATTCCTTCGACCTCGATGTCTTCGGCAAGAGTTCGCTGTTCAACCGCATCTGCCGAACCATCACATCGGGCGGTTCGGAGGTGCTCGCCAGGAATCTTACCCGGGAAACGCCTTTGAGCTTGGAGGATATCAAAAGAAGAAGGGATTTGCAGAAGGAACTCGCTGGAGAAGAAATTGCAGAAAAGGAACCTGCTGGAGAAGAACTCGCTGGAGAAGGTGAAAACTGGCGAATGGAATTCCTGGCACTTGGCGAAAAGAACAGAAGCCTAACTGCTGATGGCAAGATGAAGAAGATTGATTCTGCTGCGGTGGTGGATGCGATGCAGAAGGTTTCGAAGATGGAGGTGCCGGGATGGTTTGGTTCGCCGGTATCGCTCGTTATCGGATGGCTGCTGATTATCGGAGTCATCGGTTCCGTGATTTTGTCGATATGCAATATGGTTTCGGTGGATTTCGCCTTGTGGTGGGTGTTGGTTCAATACATGGTGGTATTCTTCGTCTGCAAGCAGACACTTGATAAGATAGACAGCAATGGCGGCAAGCTTCGCTATCAGCTCATCGCCTATGCCCAGATTCTCCAGCTTATCAACAGGCGCAATTTTCATAGCGAATTGGGCAAGGAGATGCAGAATTCCCTGGCAGATGCCCTGCCTTCCTTTGCCCAACTGGAAAAGATATTGAAGGGGTATGACAGAAGAGGCAACTTCCTCGGTCTTTTCTTCACAGATGCCTTCATGCTGAGCGATTTCTTCCTGGTTCGCAGTTTTCTGAAATGGAAGAATACCTATATGGTGAAGATGGAGGAATGGATGCATATCATCAGCGAGATGGATGCGATGGTTTCGATGGCGGATTTCAGATATAATCATCCGGAGGCGGAAGAGGCGGAATTTGTTTCGGAAAGTCCGGAAATCGTATTCGAGGGAAAGAATCTCTATCATCCTTTCCTGGGTGCCAAGGCGGTGAAGAATGATTTCAACATCAAGGATGACAACTATTATATCATTACCGGAGCCAACATGGCGGGAAAGAGTACCTTCCTGCGTTCGCTGGGCGTGAACTATATCCTGGCGATGGCAGGTATGCCGGTGTTTGCAGATCAGCTGAAGATTTCCCGTTTCAGATTATTCTCTAGTATGAGAACCACCGATGACCTGACGCATGGCATCTCTTATTTCAATGCAGAATTGATAAGATTGGAGGAGCTTCTGAAGTTCTGCAGGGAAAGTGCAGAGGGAGAGTTCTGCAAAGGATGTATAGAGGGCAATAAGGAGCCACTCCGAACGCTGATTATCCTGGATGAGATTCTGAAGGGAACGAATTCATTGGATAAGCTGAATGGTTCGAGAAAGTTCCTCGAAGCCATCTCCAAGCAGCCGGTGAGCGGCATCATCGCTACCCACGATCTGGAACTCTCCAAGATGGAGAATGATGCATCAGGAAAATTCCATAACTATTGTTTCGAGATAGATTTGGGCACGGATGTTACCTATACTTATAAGATTCAGAAGGGTGTGGCAAGAAACCAGAATGCCACCTTCTTACTGAATAAGATTCTGGAGAAATATTAGAATAAAAAGGGAACTCCCGATAATTTGATCAGTTTCAAATTATCGGGAGTTTTCCTTTAAAAGAATACATTATAACTCAACGCTATCCAGGCGGAATTTGAGCAAGCCGGCTGGTACCTTTACCATTACCTCATCACCAGCCTTCTTACCCAGAAGGGCCTTGGCGATAGGCGACTTGATAGAAATCTTGCCACTATGCAAATCAGCCTCGTGAGGATTTACGATAACATAGCTCATGCTGCACTTGTTGGCGAGATTGGTAATCTTAATCTTACTCAACAAGCCAACGGTATCGCTCTTCAATCGAGACTTGTCGATGACACGGGCATTCTCCAAAACCTTCTGCTTGAAGCTGATGCGGCTCAACAGCTTGCCCTGCTCACGCTTGGCAGCATGATACTCAAAGTTCTCACTGAGGTCGCCCTTATCGCGGGCTTCAGCTATCGCATCGCGAACGGCTGGCAACTCTACGTTAACCATGTGTTGAAGTTCGGCCACGAGCTCATCGTAGCCTTCCTGAGACATATATTCCATTTTCTCTGATAATCTTAATGAATGATGTTTTTAATTTTCGGGGTGCAAAGTTACTAGTAATTCATGAAAACACCAAACATTTTTGATAAAAAAGTAAATAAAAAAAGAGAAGATGTGCTGCCATGACAGACGCTACATCTTCTCTTTTATATCATTATCCCCAAACTTCCTCAGAAATCTCTCTCACCAAATCTATTTTTGCCCATTGCTCTGCATCGGTCAGCTTATTACCAATCTCGCAAGAGGCGAAGCCGCATTGAGGACTGAGGCTCAAGCGATCGAGAGGGATATACTTGGCAGCCTCGTGAATGCGGGCGATAACCGTAGCCTTATCCTCCAGCACCGGAGATTTGGAGGTTACCAGACCCAGCACCACCTTCTTGCCATCAGCCACATACTTCAATGGTTCGAAACCACCCGAACGCTCATCGTCATACTCCAGATAGAAGGTATCCACATCCTCATGGGCAAAGAGATAAGGAGCCACGGCATCATAAGCACCCTTGGTGGCATAACAGGAATGATAATTGCCACGGCATACGTGGGTATTGATGGTCAATCCCTCCGGTTTGCCCTCGATGGCAAGATTGTTCACCTTCAGATATTGCAGGGCTTCCTGCTCAAGGGTAAACCCGGTGCCCACCTTAGCCTTCCAATAATCACTATCTACAATCATTCCCCAGGTGCAGTCATCCAACTGGATGGTGCGGCAACCGGCTGCATAAATCTCCTGGAAGAAAGTGCAGTAGGCCTGGGCAATATCCTCTATCAGTTGGGTGGTGTTAGGATAGAACTTACGGGTATTCTCGGCATTCTTGCCACGGAACAGTTCGGCAAGAAACTGTGCAGGAGCCGGAACCGTCTGCTTTGCCTCGAAGATATACTCGCCCTTGGCATCCTGCTCCTCAAACTGCTTTACGAACAGGAAATCCTTGATAAAAGGATGATTCTCGCCGGTAATCTTGCCGGTAAGTTGGATAGAGCCCTTGGTTGTCTCCTCGCCATGAAACTGGTAGCCATGCTCCAGTTCGATATGCTCCACGCCATTGAATCCCCACATAAAGTCGAGATGCCAATAGCTGCGGCGGAACTCGCCATCGGTGATATAAGGCAGGCGATGCGCCTTCTGCTGACTGACGACCTCAGTAATCAGACGGTCTTCTACGGCACGGAGGTCGGTGGCAGAAATCTTGCCATCAGCAAACTTCGCTCTAGCTTCCTTCAACTCTGCAGGGCGCAAATAGCTGCCCACTGCCTCAAAATGTATATTTCTTACGTTGCTCATTATTTTTATCTCCTATATTTTTAAATGATGAATGACTCTTATTGTTCCATTATCTGATGATAAACGGCTCTCTGCATCCGGAATTGCGAGTGCAAAGGTAAGAAGAAGAATTTTATTTGCCAAATATTCTCCGTAATTCAGAAAAATATGCTATCTTTGCAGCGAATTAAGTAAATCAGCAGAATATTATTCTGTAAGAATCAGTAAAAACAGAAACAAAGAAACTATGGCAACAGAAGAAAAACTCGATGAAACAGACATCAAGATACTCAGGTTACTGCAGCAGAACTCCCGACTCACCGTGAAGGAACTTGCCGCAAGAGTCAACCTCTCCCCTTCTCCCACCTTCGAACGGCAGAAACGGCTGGAGCGTGAGGGATACATCCAGCGATACGGAGCCATCGTAGACCATCACAAGATGGGCCACAACGTCATCGTACTCTGCAATATCCGTCTGAAACAGCATACCCACGACCTGATTCAGCAATTCATGGATACCGTGCAGACCATCGACCAGATAACGGAGTGCTACAACACCACCGGCGATTACGATTTCCAGATTAAGGTATATGCCCGCGATATGAAAGCCTATCAGGACTTCATGCTCAACACGCTGGGAAACATCGACTGCATAGGAAGTCTGCACAGCATCATCGTGATAGGTGAAATCAAGGATTCGCATTATATTCCCGTAGCAAAATAAGGAGGTGCATGATGACAGCAAAAAGGATTTTAATAATATGCCTGTTTATCTCCATGCTTTTCTGCCTTCCATCCAAGGCACAGAAGCCGGGAGAAACCGTCAGCGAACAAACCATCAGAAAACTGGGAGAGAAGCATTTCTTCTCCATCTCCACTATTCCTGATGACATCTTCCGTCTGATGCAGGGCAAGACATACAAGAAGAACTGTACCGTGGCAAGAAGTGAGCTGCGATATCTGAGATGCCTGCACGTAGACAAGGACGGCAGGAACATCGTAGGAGAAATGGTGGTGAACAGGGCGATAGCGGTAGATGTGCTCGACATTCTGAAGAAGCTCTACGAGGCAAAATATCCGATAGAGCGGATGAGACTCATCGACTATTGGGATGCCGACGACGAAAGGGCGATGAGAGCCAACAACTCCTCCAGCTTCAACTTCCGCTTCATCTCGCATACCCATACGGTATCGAAGCACGGAAGGGGACTTGCCGTAGACATCAACACCCTCTACAATCCTTACCACAAACGGCTGAAGAACGGCAAGGAAGTGGTAGAGCCAGCCACCGCCCGCCCTTATCTGGACCGCAACAAGAACCATGTTTATATGATTAAGAAAGGCGACCTCTGCTACCGGCTTTTCAAGGCGAAGGGATTCAGATGGGGAGGCGACTGGAAACACAGCAAAGATTACCAGCACTTCGAAAAATAGTTCTGCAGGAAAAGACTGTTTGAAGGAAAGGACAGCCTGCAAGGAACGGACAGCCTGCAAGGAAAGGACATGAAAAAAGACTATGCCTATGTTACATCATTTCTTTAGTAACTATGGCATAGTCTTTCATTATCCGAATGATCTTTTTTTTATATGTAATACAAATTTAACAATCCTGCTACAGCCTTTTTAAAATACATTGTTATTAGCTGTACCAAACAGAATTATATTCTCTACGTTCATCGTCCTCATTATAGAGGTTCTCATATTCAAGGTTCATAGCCTCGAATGATTCCAGGGTCTGTTTCATGATAATTCCTCCTCTATTTATTAAGTTCAACTTTTAATATGGCAAAATTACTAAAAAAACAAACATAGCCTGTCAATAATTCAGAAAACTTTTGTATTTTTGCACCATCTCTGCACATCAGGGGCAAAAAGTGCAAAAATAGCGCTGTTCAAGAGACAATACAAGATAAAAAACAAGAAACAAGATGAAGATATTAGATACTTTACGACTCGACAGAATGAAGTGGCGCCATGGGATACTGCTGCTGTTGCTCATCCTCGTCACCCTTACCAAGATGATACCTCTCTGGGGAGTCATCTACACCTACCGTGTTTATCCGGTTATCGGCAGCCTTCTCTCGCCAATCTCGGGCATCTTCCCTTTTGCCGTGGGCGATATTTTCATCGCTCTCAGCATCGCCTGGGTCATCCTCTATCCTATCTACGAGATTGGATTACGGAAGAAACTCGCCAGACGGTTCATCTTTCTTGCTGCTAAGAGCGGCGGCTATCCGAAGAAAAAGGCGGTTTTCGGAAGGGTGATAGAATATCTGCTGTGGGTATACGTATGGTTTTATGCAGCTTGGGGACTGAACTATTCGCAGCCCGTTATCTATTACAGAGTAAGTATGCAGCCAGCTGAGGTTTCGAAAGAGAAGTTCAGGAAATTTGCCTACCAGTATGCCGACAGCCTCAACTATTTAAGTGAAGAACGAAGAGGGAAGAGTGAAAAAACTGACAGTATCGTGGATGATAAATTGAAGAATCGGGTGCGGGATGCGGTTCTGAAAGAATATAACAAGATAGGATATCATGAGGGCATTAATCCACCTTTCAACCAGCATCCTCATGCCAAGACGATGGTGTTTACGCCCCTCAGTTCGATGTCGGGTGTAACCGGCAGCATGGGTCCGTTCTTCTGTGAATTTACGCTGAACGGCGATATCCTGGCTCATGATTATCCGGCTACCTACGCCCATGAATTCGCTCATTTCCTGGGTGTTGCCAACGAAGGAGAGGCTAATTTCTACAGTTATCTCGTTTGTACGGCATCGGCAGATAAGCAGGTAAGATTCAGCGGATATTACCATATTCTGCCCCATGTATTATATAATGTATTCGATATTCTCGGCGAAAAGGAAGGTGAGAAATTTCTGAAACATATCCGTCCTGAGATAATCAGACTGCTGAAAAGCGACCGCCAATACTGGCAGGGCAAAAGATGCAAGGCACTGGATGCCGCCCAGGATTTCTTCTTCGAACTCTATCTGAGAGGCAACCATGTAGAAGGCGGCAGAAAGAGCTATGCCGGCGTCATCGGTCTGATTCTGGCTTGGGAAGAAAAAAAAGGCTAGTATGCCCTCGCACGCCAGCCTTTTTAAAAGTTTTCGCATATTTTTTTCGATGCCAGCTTAATTTCTCCCCTTCTTTCTTCTTTTAATATATAGAGAGGAGAAAAAAGGAGCAAAATCTCCTGTTTCTCAAAGAAAAAGTATATATTTGCAAACGAATTGCGGTTATCAAAAAGATATATCGATATGAAGAAAGAAAAAGATTTTTCAGAAACTGATTTTTCAAAGAAGGCATTGGAAAGCTTATCGGATGATGAGATTCTGCAGGGGTTCAAGGATGCCGATGCCGAGAATGATGTCTTCGAGAATGTACTGCGAGAAAGCGGCTGCAGATAATAACATATTTAATAATAGCAATATGGAAGATAAGAAGAAGGGAAGAATCACTCCGCGCTGGATTGATTCATTAAAGGAGAACGAGATTTTTGTGTTTGGCAGCAATCTGGCTGGCATGCATGGTGGTGGAGCTGCCCGTATTGCCCGCCTCCATTTCGGTGCCATCATGGGGAAGGGTGTAGGCTTGCAAGGCCAGAGTTACGCCATCCCTACGATGCAGGGCGGCGTGGAAACCATCCGTCCATACGTGGATGATTTCATCGCCTACGCCAAGCATCATCAAGAACTTCATTTTCTGGTAACTCCAATAGGTTGCGGCATCGCCGGTTTCGAGGCCGAAGACATTGCCCCATTGTTTGAGAGTGCAAAGGAGCTGAAGAACATCAGCCTGCCGGAGAGCTTCTGGGAGGTGATAGAGTAAATGTTATAGAGAATTAGTAGCTTATGTTAGGAGCAATTATAGGAGATATTGCTGGCTCGAAATACGAGTTCAACAATACGTTTGATTATGATTTCGAGATGTTCGGTGAAGGCAGCGACTTCACCGACGACACGATTTGCACGGTGGCGATAGTCGATGCAATACTGAATGGGCGAAGCTATCAGGAAAGCCTACTGGACTGGTGCCGCCGCTATCCTTCTCCAAAAGGAGCGTATGGCGGCAGATTCGCGGGGTGGATTCGTTCTCTTAATCCGCAGCCATATAATAGCTTTGGCAATGGTTCGGCGATACGAGTATCACCAGTGGCTTGGCTATTCGATGACCTGTCACAGGTTTTGGAAGAGGCAGAGAAAACGGCTCTTCCTACTCATAACCATCCCGAAGGAATCAAGGGAGCCAAAGCCGTGGCTCATGCCATCTGGCATTTCCGCAAGAGCAGATTCCCAGAGGAATCTACGGAGCGCAAGGATGAGAAATCTAAAGAATCTGATGATGAGGCAATGAAATCTAAAGAATCTAATGATGAGGCAATGAAAGCCTTCAAGGATATCGCTCGCAGCTATTACGATGATTTCGATACACGGGATTATCCGAAAGGCAAGTTCAATGAAACCTGCATGGATGCCGTGCCATTATCTTTCTATCTCCTCTCGCAGGCCTCATCCTTCGAGGATGCCATCCGCCTAGCCATATCTCATGGCGGCGATAGCGATACTATCGGAGCCATCGTCGGCTCCATCGCCGAGGCCCGATTCGGTATTCCGCAAGAAATGAAAGACAAGGTTATCACTTATCTGCCGGATGAGATGCAAGATGTATTGAAACAATTTGCTGGTAAATACGAAATAAAGCCCAAATAATTTGGTGTTATCGAAGAAAAACTATAACTTTGCCACCAATAGAATTTATCAAACAATATAATTTATGACGAATCATGATTTTTGGATGTCCATCAGCGACATAATCAATGAAGGATTTACATCTGAAGGTCTAGCAAAATTAGATGATTATGCAGAGCAATTCAGTACTGGAAAAATCTTATATAAACGATTTTCACCGTCAGAGCAGCTTGGCTGCGTTAAAGGGGGAACAATACATGTTATTGCATCCTTACTCGCGGGAGCAGAAGTTGGCACAGATCAACTCACTGCGCCAGAACACAGTTTCAAAAGAGAGCAGCAACTTGGAAAGATCCAAGAAAAACGCATAGAAAGTTGGGCTAAAAAAGCAGGATGCTGGGTAGATGACACTAGCGTCTACAACCAAACCTTGGGCGATAAATTAGCGCAAGGCGGTGAAGCTATTGTATATGATAACGGTAATTCTGTACTAAAAGTAATCGGCCTTGATTATTTCATACAGCCAATTTTTGCTTTAGACAGAATTTCGTTACACAATGCTTACTTTGAACAAACCAAGATGTTTGTATTGGGATTCGGTAGAAACTCTATGGGCGACTTTATGATTATTGTTACCCAAACTTTCTTTCAAGGTAGCCAAATGACCGAAGAAGATATTGAAGAGTATACGGAACGTATTGGATTTAAACTGGTGAATCCTAGAAATTGGACATACTCCACACCTGCTATATACCTAAGTGATATGCACAACGAGAATGTTTTTCGTGGCATTGATGGAGTGGTTTATGTCATAGATTGCGACATCCGAATAAACACACCAGAACTAAAGGCTGGTGGCACACGAACTTTAACAACAGAAGTTGAATTTATAAAAGAATAAAGACATGGGTAGAACAGCTATATAGGCAATGATTGAAGAATTCAAGAAAAGAGGATTGATATCGATAAGAAAAAAAGTGTTGCCACTAGGCTCAGCAAAGCTGCTGACTGCAGTCAGCAGACCTGCCGACTAGGCTCGGCAGACCTGCTGAGCCTAGTGGCAACTTCTGAGAAGGTATCTCCTGGAACCCGAGGAGTAATGTCTTTCAACTCGCAAAGACGCTTGCATCAACCTATAGAGTTGACTCCTTCACTCCATTGAGCCGACTCCGTCATCCAGTAGAACCAACTCATTCTGCTAAATTAACCCTATCTATCCGCTAACAAACCCAAAATCATCATCACAAAACATACATATACAACTTAAATCACGTTATGTCTGATTAGAACTTACACAACGTTTAAATGAGACTTCACTTGAACCTTACGTAAAAGCCTTACTTGAGAATAGGCAGAACGTCTTGGAAACTGCGTCGGGATGTAGCAGACTGTACGTCGGGACGTATCCATTATTACGTCGGGACGTATCAGATGCTACGTCGGGACATAATTTCTTCTACGTCGTCAGTCAAAATTGCAAAAAAGCGATTGAAAACGCCCAGCATTGAACCGGGGAAAAGGTCTTTTTGTTCAATGCTTTCTTATTTTTAGCCCCAAAATTCCTCTAAAACACCTATATTTCGCTGATTTCATGGCAATATATGGCAGATTATGGCAATTCAAAAAGCTATTACCATGCCAATATATTCTTATAATCAGATAGTTACAGAGCAGTATGGCAATATGGCAATTCTGTGAAAGAAAAACAATTATAATACAGCAGATAGGAAAGCACTAATCCTTTTCAATATTCCATCTGTTGCAAAAAAAAGAGTGCGCCATAGCCTTATGACACCCCTTCATATTATAATTTAGTTTACTCGCTTGCAGGTAATTCTCTGCTCATACTGAGGTTTCTCTTATTTCTCCTCAAAATAGCTACCGGCTTCCATCACGCAATCCATCGCACGGCACTTGTTATAGCGCTCTCGGGCTCTGTTTTCTCTTGCAAACATCGCCTTGGTGCCAGCCTCATCTTCTGAGAACTGGAGGTGATTGTCGATGCCCATATCCAGAGCTATATTCTCCACATTAAGATCATCGGTGCCGATGAAGGTAAAGGTCCAGTTCTGCTTCTTCAACTTCTCGATGAGATTCTTGATCATCTTCAGATTATACTCCTCGCTGCAATTCTCCTCACCATCCGTAATGATGGTTACCAATACGCTGTCATCCTCGGTGGTCAGAGCGTTAATCTTGGCGATGCCCATACCGATGGCATCATAAAGAGGGGTGCCGCCACATGGGGTGTAATCCCTTGACTTCAAAGGTTTAGCATGATGAGCAGACACATTATCATAGAACAGATTCTTGTGGGTGCTGTCGAAGATGATGAGCGTAACCCGCTGTTCCATGTCCTTATGCGTCTTCTGCATTTTCTGAATCGTGGTCAGGGTCTCGTTGATACCCACTAGTGCCTGGCGCTCGATAATACTCATGCTGCCACTCTCATCTACTACCAAAAGATTGAATACTCGTTTCATAACTTGTTTCTCCTATTTATTTTAATTGTTCAACATAATTTTATAAGCAAGAAGAACTATTCCCTGCTTCTATTTATCCCTTAAAAGAAAGAATAGAGTAGAAAATTAAGCAGAGGATTATCTTTTTTCCAAAAATATTTTTGCCAGTAGAAATAAAACCCGTACTTTTGCAACAAATTATTATACATATATTATATAAGGAGATGAAAGAAATATTAATAGTAAGCATCGGCAGTTTCTTCGGAGGCGGCATGAGATATTGGATTTCAAAGATGGTGCAATCCTGCGCGGTGATAGCCTTTCCTTTCGGAACAATGGCGGTGAATGTGTTGGGATGCCTCATCATCGGGTTCCTATCGGGATTGAACTGGCGGGAAGGGGGATGGATGTCACCATCTGCCAAACTGCTGCTCACCACGGGGTTCTGCGGAGGATTCACAACCTTCTCTACCTTTATGAACGAGGGGGCAGGACTGATGAAGGAAGAGAATTATCTCTATATGATGCTCTATCTCTTCGGAAGTCTGGCACTGGGACTTATCGCCGTTCTCGCCGGACACTATCTGGCGAAAATGATTGCATGAGAAACTTCGGAGGATAGAAGGAAGAAGCCCAGGATTATCGCATAAAATACAGAAGATAGTATTCCATCAGATGAAGAAATGATGAAAATACTATCTTTTTTATTATTTTATATTTTCAAAATGCCTTAATTACGAAATTTATTCGTAAATTTGCAGAAATAATCTGCATTCGACAATTTGAAAGCAAACTTTCATCATGCTCGTTTGCCTAATTTTTGCACCAATGAATTCATTAGATACAAACAATATAAAATGGAGCGAGAATGTAATCATCGCTGACGCCGATTATATCGACCGAGTGGCTTTCGACCTGATAGTCAACTTCGAACGAATGATTAACCGTCGCATTCAACCAGCCGATATGGCACAATGGGCAGTCTGCATTGCCCTTGACGGAGGTCTGAGAGAGGGCGCGCACGAAACACAGGTTGTGCTTATCCACGACAAACAGTCGATGGCGATGAAAAACTTCCGCCCAGCCAACTATGAGAAGGATCTGAACGCTCAGGCTTTCAAGGATGATAAGCTCGGAGAATTCATCATCTCTTCATATCCTACAGAGGAAAAGATGGTTGGCAAGGATGATTTCCTTGTAGATGTGGCACGCACCGTATGCAACGCCAAGGAAGTGAAACGAGTGATGATCATCCCAAATTCTGAGGCAGGAGATGCTTACGACCGGCTCCGCGAGATACTTCGCAAGGTAGATGACGATGACAAGCGCATCACCCTCTTTGCCATGCAACCTATGCCAGGCGGAAACTTCCGACAGGAGATTCTCGGTTATTCGCTCATGAATGCCCTGGGGATTTCGGCAAATGAGATAAAGTAAACATTAAACACTTAACATTAAAGATAAAAAATGAGTAGAGTACTTATGATTGGCGCAGGTGGCGTGGCTACCGTGGCTGCCTTCAAGATCGTCCAGAACCAGGACGTTTTCACCGAGTTTATGATTGCTAGCCGTCGCAAGGAAAAATGCGACAAGCTGGTTAAGGATATCCACGCCAAGGGCTACAAGATGGATATTCAGACAGCTGAGGTGGATGCCGACGACGTTGAGCAGTTGAAGGCTCTCTTCAATAGCTATAAGCCTGAGCTCGTCATCAACCTCGCTTTGCCTTACCAGGACCTCACCATCATGGATGCCTGTCTGGCTTGTGGTTGCAACTACATGGATACAGCTAATTATGAGCCTAAGGACGAGGCTCACTTCGAATATTCATGTCAGTGGGCATACAAGGATAAGTTCGAGCAGGCTGGTCTCTGCGCTATCCTCGGTTGCGGTTTCGACCCAGGTGTATCCGGTATCTTCACCGCCTATGCAGCCAAGCATCACTTCGATGAGATTGAGGTGCTCGACATCGTGGATTGCAACGCCGGTAACCACCACAAGGCTTTCGCAACCAACTTCAACCCAGAAATCAATATCCGCGAGATTACCCAGAAAGGACTCTGGTACAAGGATGGCGAATGGATTGAAACCGACCCTCTCTCTATCCACAAGCCACTCACCTACCCTAACATCGGTCCTCGCGAGAGCTATCTGATGCACCACGAGGAGTTGGAGAGTCTGGTAAAGAACTACCCTACCATCAAGGAGGCACGCTTCTGGATGACCTTCGGTCAGCAGTATCTCACCTACCTCGACTGCATCCAGAACCTCGGCATGAGCCGCATCGACGAAATCGAATACGAGGCTCCATTGGCAGACGGCTCCGGCAAGACAGCCAAGGTGAAGATTGTTCCATTGCAGTTCCTCAAGGCCGTATTGCCGAACCCACAGGATCTCGGCGAGAACTACGATGGCGAGACATCTATCGGTTGCCGCATCCGTGGCAAGAAAGATGGCAAGGAGCGTACCTACTACGTATACAACAACTGCAAGCACCAGGAGGCTTACAACGAAACCGGTATGCAGGGCGTTAGCTACACCACTGGTGTGCCAGCCATGATTGGTGCCATGATGTTCCTCAAAGGCATCTGGAAGAAACCAGGCGTATGGAACGTTGAGGAGTTCGACCCAGATCCATTCATGGAGCAGTTGAACAAGCAGGGACTGCCATGGCACGAGATGTTTGATGGCGATTTGGAAATTGATTAATTTTAAACTAAATAAGATATGGCAAAAGAAATGCAAGAGGGAAAATTGAATCCCAATGAAGGCAAACTGAAAGCCCTTCAGGCAGCCATGGCAAAGATAGAAAAGGACTTCGGTAAGGGCTCTATCATGAAACTCGGCGATGAGCACGTTGAGAATATCGAAGTTATCCCTACAGGTAGTATCGCTCTCGACAATGCACTGGGCGTAGGCGGTTATCCTAAGGGACGTATCATCGAGATTTACGGTCCGGAATCTTCCGGTAAGACAACATTGGCTATCCATGCCATCGCAGAGGCTCAGAAGGCTGGCGGTATCGCTGCTTTCATTGATGCTGAGCACGCTTTCGACCGTTTCTATGCGGCTAAATTGGGCGTTGATGTTGATAACTTGTGGATTTCACAACCAGATAATGGTGAGCAGGCGTTGCAGATTGCAGACCAGCTGATCAGTTCTGCTGCTGTAGACATCGTAGTTGTTGACTCTGTTGCCGCCTTGACTCCTAAGAAGGAAATCGAAGGCGATATGGGTGACAATGTGGTTGGTCTTCAGGCCCGATTGATGAGTCAGGCTCTCCGCAAGCTCACTTCTACCATCAGCAAGACCAACACTACCTGCATCTTCATCAACCAGTTGCGCGAGAAGATAGGTGTTATGTTCGGTAACCCAGAGACAACCACCGGCGGTAATGCCTTGAAGTTCTATGCATCAGTGCGTTTGGATATCCGCAAGGCAACAGCCATCAAGGATGGCGATGAGGTGGTAGGTAACCTGGTTCGCGTAAAGGTAGTAAAGAACAAGGTAGCTCCTCCTTTCCGCAAGGCTGAATTCGATATCATGTTTGGCGAAGGCATCAGCCGTGCCGGCGAAGTATTCGGTCTGGCTGTAGCCAACGATATCATCGAAAAGAGCGGCAGCTGGTATAGCTATGGCGGTTCTAAACTCGGACAGGGTGCCGATGCCTGCAAGGCATTGCTCAAGGATAACCCTGAACTTCTCGATGAATTGGAGGCTAAGGTTCGCGAAGCACTCGCTGCCAAAGAGCAGAAATAAAGTAAGATAAGGTTTTACACCTTATTATATATAGGGACTTTATCAGGAAGAATAAATTCTCAATAAACTAAAGGAATCAAGATAGGGAGAATGCGACATTTTATCGCCTCCTCTATCTTGATTCCTTTTATTTTGTCAGCATTATCTGACACCTTGTCAGCCACTTTCAGTCTTACAATCCCTTGGCACATGCTTTGTTATGGTGGAAAGCGTGAACGCTGAATACAGAGGTTCCCGACAGATGCATATCTTCGGCAGACTTCCAACAGTCAGCAGTTCATGAGATAAATAACATATTAATAACGATAAAAATAAAAAAAGATATAATTATGGGAAAAGTAATTGGAATTGACTTGGGTACCACAAACAGTTGTGTTGCCGTTTTCGAAGGTAGCGAACCAGTTGTAATCGCTAATAGTGAAGGTAAGCGTACTACTCCATCAGTAGTAGGTTTCGTTAAGGATGGTGACCGCAAGGTAGGTGATCCTGCTAAGCGTCAGGCCATCACAAACCCTAAGAACACCGTATATTCTATCAAGCGTTTCATGGGTGAGACATACGCTCAGAGCCAGAAAGAGGCTGAGGCAATGCCTTACACAGTAGTAAACGAGGGTGGTTATCCACGTGTTGAAATCGAGGGTCGTAAATATACTCCACAGGAGATTTCTGCAATGGTTCTCCAGAAGATGAAGAAGACTGCAGAGGATTATCTCGGACAGGAGGTTACAGATGCTGTCATCACAGTTCCTGCTTACTTCTCTGACTCACAGCGTCAGGCTACTAAGGAGGCTGGTCAGATTGCAGGTTTGAACGTTCAGCGTATCGTAAATGAGCCTACAGCCGCAGCTTTGGCTTACGGTGTTGACAAGGCTAACAAGGATATGAAGATTGCCGTATTCGACCTTGGTGGTGGTACATTCGATATCTCTATCCTTGAGTTCGGTGGCGGTGTATTCGAGGTTCTTTCTACCAATGGTGATACTCACCTCGGTGGTGATGACTTCGACCAGGTAATCATCAACTGGTTGGCTGATGGTTTCAAGGCTGAGGAAGGCGTAGATCTCCGCAAGGATCCTATGGCTATGCAGCGTTTGAAGGAGGCAGCTGAGAAGGCTAAGATTGAGTTGTCTAGCTCTACATCTACAGAAATCAACTTGCCTTACATCACAGCCGTTGACGGTATGCCAAAGCACTTGGTTAAGACTTTGACTCGTGCACAGTTCGAGCAGTTGGCTCACAACCTGATTCAGGCTTGCTTGGTACCTTGCCAGAATGCCGTTCGTGACGCTAAGCTCTCCACATCAGATATCGACGAGGTTATCCTGGTTGGTGGTTCAAGCCGTATCCCAGCCGTTCAGACACTCGTTAAGAACTACTTCGGCAAGGAGCCTTCTAAGGGCGTTAACCCTGATGAGGTTGTTGCAGTAGGTGCAGCTATCCAGGGTGCCATTCTGAACAAGGAAGAGGGTGTTGGTGACATCGTATTGCTCGACGTTACTCCATTGACTCTCGGTATCGAGACAATGGGTGGTGTGATGACTAAGCTCATCGATGCCAATACAACTATCCCTTGCAAGAAGAGCGAGGTATTCTCTACAGCAGCTGATAACCAGACAGAGGTTACCATCCACGTATTGCAGGGTGAGCGTCCAATGGCAGCTCAGAACAAGAGTATCGGTCAGTTCAACCTGACAGGTATCGCTCCAGCTCGCCGTGGTGTTCCTCAGATTGAGGTTACCTTCGATATCGATGCCAACGGTATCTTGAACGTATCAGCTAAGGATAAGGCTACCGGTAAGGAGCAGAGCATCCGCATCGAGGCTTCATCTGGCTTGAGCGAGGATGAGATCAACCGCATGAAGGCTGAGGCAGAGCAGAACGCTGCTGCTGATAAGGCTGAGCGCGAGAAGATTGACAAGATGAACCAGGCTGACAGCATGATCTTCACCACCGAGAACTTCCTGAAGGATAACGGTGACAAGATTCCAGCTGACAAGAAGCCAGGTATCGAGCAGGCTTTGCAGCAGTTGAAGGATGCTCACAAGGCAGGTGATGCTGCAGCTATCGATTCAGCTATGAACAACTTGAACACCGTAATGCAGGCTGCTTCTCAGCAGATGTATCAGGGCGGCCAGCAGGCAGGTCCTCAGGGTGCACAGGGCGGTCAGCAGGCACAGGGCGGCAATGATGGCACTCAGGACGTACAAGACGCTGATTTCGAGGAAGTTAAATAATTTTAACTAACATAATAATAAAGGCGTACAATGCTCAGAAATGAGTTTTGTACGCCTTTTTTGTTTCATTATGATTTTTTATATCCCAATAGTTTGCTAATTCGCTGAAAATTATGTATATTTGCAAATTAAGGGAGAAAGAACATCGCCCGAAAAGAGATAGATAGTTTAGGGTAAATATAAAAGAAAGGAGAACGAGATATGGCAAAGAAGAGACCACAGGTAGCGCTGGTTTATGATTTCGACGGCACACTGTCGCCGGGCAATATGCAGGAGTTTGGATTCATACAGGCAACCGGTAAGACAAAAGACGAGTTCTGGGAGAAAAACAGAAAGTTTGCAGAAGGTAAGGATGCCAATGGCATTTTAACCTATATGTATCTGATGCTCGACGAAGCCAAGAAGAACAATATCTCGCTCACCCGGGAATCTTTTCAGAAATTCGGAAAGGATGTAGAACTGTTCCGCGGCGTAAGACAATGGTTTTCGCTCGTGAATGAATATGGCAACAGCATCGGACTGGACGTAAAGCACTACATCAACTCCTCGGGATTGAAGGAGATGATAGAGGGCACACCTATCGCCCACGAATTTGAGAACATCTATGCCTGCTCCTTTCTCTACGACAAGGAGGGAATCGCCTATTGGCCTGCCGTAGCCGTAGACTATACCACCAAGACGCAATTCCTCTTCAAAATCAACAAGGGCATCAAACAGGTGAGCGACAACAGAAGAGTGAACCAGTATATCCCCGACGAAAAGCGCCCTATCCCTTTTCCCCGAATGATATACTTCGGAGATGGAGAAACCGATGTGCCTTGCATGAAGATGGTTAAGGAACATGGCGGCCACTCGATTGCGGTATATGATAACGAAGATAAACAGAAAACAGCCTGCCAGCTTGTCAAGGAGGGACGGGTAAACTTCATGTGCTCTGCCAACTACAGCAAAGGAAGCGTGATGAATATCATTGTAAAGAGAATATTGGATAAAATCAAAGCCGACTTTGAATTCGACCGTCTGATAGAGCTGAACCAGAAGAAGGCATGGAAGTGATTTAAAGGTAAAAAAGGTAAAAGGGTAAAAAAGTAAAAAGAGCAAAAGGGTAAAAAGAAAAAAGGACAAAAAGAGCAAAAAAGGAAAGGGGTAAAAGGATTCTTTTGTGAATTCCTTGAAACTTTTCTTGGTTTTGTCGAGGATTATGCTTAATTTTGCACGCAGAAATAATAATATCAAATCATATTAATGGGAAGAAACAAATACTCAGCAGGAGAAATCAAGGAAATCGGCAAGTTGCTGCGCCTCAAGAACGCAGGCAACCGTTTACAACAGAAAATGATACGCCACGACCTTCGTGTGGATTATGAATTTAATATCTCAGACTTCAATGAGCCTGGCAAGGCTTTCGGCGAAGAAGAACTGCAGGCTGCCATCAAGCGTGGCGCCATCCAGATTCTCGACGATGCCACCATCGAAGCAATGAAGGCAAAACGTGCCCGAGACAAGGCTCGCGACGAGGCAGAGAGACAGAAAGAAGCCGTAGCCAGCGGTGAACAGACCGACTGGCAGGAGGCTATGAAGGAGTGGAATGAGTATTATAAATAATGTTGAATGCTGAATATAAGTGTTGAATGTTGAATGTTGAATTGCCTAACGGACTCAATGGCGCTAGCCTAATTCAACATTCAACACTCAACACTCAACATTTAACACTTAACATTTAATTAAATTATTATGGCTAAAGTATTGATTAAGACATCAGAGGGCGATATCAAGGTGCGCCTCTACGACGAGACACCTCAACATCGCGACAACTTCATCAAGTTGGCGAAGGAGGGATATTTTGACGGCACTCTCTTCCATCGTGTCATCAAGGATTTTATGATTCAAGGCGGCGATCCTGACAGCAAGGGCGCTCCTAAAGGAAAGATGCTGGGCACAGGTGGTCCTGACTATACCATCCCTGCCGAGTTCGTTTATCCACAACTCTTCCACAAGCGTGGTGCCTTGAGCGCAGCCCGTCTGGGAGATGAGGTAAACCCAGAACGCGAGAGCAGCGGTAGCCAGTTCTATATTGTATGGGGAAAGACCTACAAGCAGAATGAACTGAAGCAGATGGAGAAGCAGATGGGCATGCAGATGGAGCAGAACATCTTCAACCAGCTTGCCAAAGAACATCATGAAGAAATCATGAACTTCCGTCGCAACCGCGACCGTGAAGGCCTGATGAAACTCCAGGACGAACTGGTGGATGAAACCAAGAAGCGCTGCAAGGAGCAGGGCTATCCTAAGTTTACAGAAGAGCAGCAGAAGGCTTACACCGAAGTAGGCGGAACACCTTTCCTCGATAACCAATACACCGTTTTCGGTGAAGTGGAGGAAGGACTTGACATCGTAGAAAAGATTCAGAACTGCGAAACATTGCGTGGCGATCGCCCAAAAGAGGATGTTTCTATGCAGATTTCAGTCATCGAAGAATAAGAAATTCATATAACGCTCCGCCGGACAATAAAGCCGGCGGAACGCCTAATAAAAACCTAAATAAAAATTATATAAGTAATAACAACTATTCATTCGTATTACACAAAAAGACAAATCAATATGGAAAAAATGAAAAGCAAAATGGTAAAGAGCCTCATAATGCTCTTAGCATTGGCAAGTTCTAACTACAGCTATGCACAACAAGCTACCATCACAGTAAGCAATCCTACAGCAGCACAGCGCACTGAGCTCATCTCCCTCAGCATGAGTGAGATAAAGGCAAAATTGGGTAATGCTACACCTAAAAAAGGCGAAGCTTACATCGTAAAGAACAAGAAAGGGCAGCAAATTGGTTCACAGATTACTTATGACGGTAATCTCCTGATTGATGCCAGCGTACGTCCGCATGGCTCTGCCACCTATTATGTAAGCATCGGCAAGCCTTATCCACAGAAAGTTTGGGCTACAGGTGCGCTCTACAAGATACGCAAAGACGATCTTGCCTGGGAAAATGACCGTTGTGCATATCGCGTTTACGGCCCGGCTCTCCAGCGCAGTGGAGAACGTTCTTTCGGTACCGATATCTGGGTTAAGAATACACCGGATACCGTGGTTTACGACCGATACATCAAGGATGTGGTAGACGGAAATGCCAAGGGCGACAAGATAGACGCAAAGGCAAGAGCACTTGAGAAACTGGCTAAAAACGAAAAGAATAAGGCGAAAGCTGCCAAACTTGCAGAACAGGCTAAGGCTCTGTGGGCAGAATCTCGTGAACTGGATATCACCACCTCCTTCCATCTGGATCATGGAAACGGACTGGATCCGTATCGTGTAGGTGCCACACTCGGTTTGGGCGCTCCTAGTCTGATGGTTGGCAAGAATCAGGTATTGCCTTACTGCTTTAAGGATTATAAGATTCTGAACAATGGTCCTCTCCGCTTTACCGTAGAATTGACTTACAATCCATCTACCGTAGGCGATATGAAGAATGTGGTAGAACACCGTATCATCTCGCTCGACAAGGGCAGCAATTTCAACAAGATGACTGTATGGTATGACGGACTGACTACCCCTACCGATTTTGCTACCGGTTTCCCTATCCATGAAGAGGATACCGAAACCAAGACTTTCGCCAAGGATTATGTAAGTTATGCTGACCCAACAGACAATATCGAAGTAAACAATTCGCAGGTTTACGTAGGCGTTCTCTTCCCTTATGGTGTTGACAATACCTACTACCAGCTCTTCGATGAGAAGCACGATGGTGCTACCGGTCATGCGCTCGGTTTGAAGAGAGGCTTGAAAAACGGCGAAAAATACAGCTACTATTTTGGTGCAGCCTGGAGTAAATATGACGTGAGAAGCTATGCAGAATGGCAGATTCGCATCAAAGACTACCTCGGTGCACTAAGAAACCCACTTAAAGTTTCCTCGAAATAGAGGAAACTTTTTTTATTCCGACTTCGTCATTTTTTATTCCGACTTCGTCATTCTATCCGCAATATACATACCTGCCAGGATGCAGCAGGCACCTGCCAGAAAGTAAGGAGTTATCTTTTCATCCAATACCAGAGAGGCGAAAATCATAGTGGTGATAGGATTGAAATAAACCCAGTTGGTAGCTTTCACGGCACCCAGCTTAGAGATACACCAGTTCCAGGTAAGGAAACATATCATGGATGCCAAACAGCCCAGAAACAAGAGATTACCCACCACCTGAGGCTTCGTAAACACATCCCATGCCGGCCAGCCAGGGATGATAAGATAATAAGGCAAGATGGTAAGCACACCATAGAAGAAGACCTTGCGCGTAATAAAAGCTGCGCCATAATCGCCCGATACCGATTTCATCAGGAGCGAATAGACTGCCCAACACATACATGCCGTAAAAGCCAAAGCATCACCTACAGGCGACAGATGCAGCACGAATCTGCCATTCAGCACCACGATAATCATACCTACAAAAGCAAGCAGAGAGCCCAACAGCTGTACCATGTTGATGCGCGAAGAATGGCGATAAACCAGACGAACCAGCAAGGTAGCAAAAAGCGGACAGGAACATACGATGAGCGAAGTATTGGTTGTCGTGGTATAATTCATCGCCTCGTTCTCGCTCAGGAAATAGAGCGAACCGCCCGTAATGCCCAGCATCGCCATTTTAAACTCATCCTTCCAGCTATCAGCAAACATCCTCTTATGATTTACCAGCAGCATCATGATATATGCGATACTGAAGCGGAGCGTAAAGATCTGTGCTGGCGAAAGTCCGTTCAGCATCAGCACCTTGGTAGAAACAAAGGTGGTTCCCCAGATGGCTACGGTGATAAAAGCCACAAGATGATATAATAAATTATTATTCTGTCTCATTCAATTTTTCTGTTTTTTGAAATTCAACTGCAAAATTATAACTTTTATTCGAAATGAGCAAATTGTAAGCAAGAAATGCAGAAAAAGACAATAAAAAAAGCGAAATTGGAATCCCACTCTTACCATCAATTACCCTTCAATACGCCATTTCAGTATTTTTCAGTGTTCACACTCTGCCACTTTTCAATTTCTCCATATATCGTTTATCTTGCTAATTATCATCACCTTACGAAAGTCCCATTTCTACACCCATCCACTTTTCACTTATCACCCATCATTTTTTCATTATTTATTTAGTAATTTTGCAGATGAATGAGCATATACGCCTAAACGCACAAAAAAACGTGAGAGGCGTTGTGCATAACAACAACAACAACAACTGCAAGAATAAACAAACCATAATAAATATTCATAACTTATGAAACAGTTCATTTTATCATGTGTCTTGTCTGTGGCAGCCATCGCTCCATCGCAGGCACAGCAGACTACCAGACAATTGCCAGTCTATCTCGACCAGACCAAGCCGGTAGAGCAGCGCATCGATGATGCCATCTCCCGTATGACGCTGGCAGAGAAGATACGCATTATCCATGCTCAGAGCAAGTTTTCATCAGCCGGTGTACCACGCTTGGGATTTCCTGACTTCTGGACGGATGACGGACCTCACGGAGTGCGTCCTGACGTATTGTGGGATGAATGGGAACAGGCAGGTCAGACCAACGACTCCTGCGTAGCCTTCCCTGCCCTCACCTGTCTTGCCGCATCATGGAATCCGCAGATGAGCCGCATCTATGGCGAAGCATTGGGCGAAGAAGCCCTGTATCGCGGCAAGGACATGATTCTGGGTCCTGGCGTCAACATCTACCGCACGCCTCTCAACGGCCGTAACTTCGAGTATATGGGCGAAGATCCGTTCCTGGCGAGCATCATGGTAGTGCCGTATATCCAGGGATTGCAGTCTAAGGGCGTATCAGCCTGCGTAAAGCATTATTGCCTGAACAACGACGAGGAATACCGCCATCAGGTCAACGTAATCGTAAGCGACCGTGCCCTCCACGAAATCTATCTCCCTGCCTTCAAGGCGGCTGTTGAGAAGGGTAAGACATGGGGCATCATGGGAGCCTACAACCTATATAAGAATGAGCACAACTGCCACAACCAGTGGACCCTGAACAAGATTCTGAAGGGCGACTGGAAGTATGATGGTGTCGTGGTAAGCGACTGGGGCGGTGCTCACGACCTGGAGCAGTCTGTAAAGAACGGACTCGACATGGAGTTCGGCACCTGGACAGACGGTCTTACGATGGGCGCTACCAACGCCTACGACAACTATTATCTCTCCATGCCTTACATGAAGACCATACAGGAAGGCAAGTTCACCCAGAAGGAGCTGGACGATAAGGTGCGCCGCGTATTGCGCCTCTTCTATCGCACCACGATGAATCCGAACCGCCCTCATGGTTTCCTCTGCTCAGAGAGCCATTATGCAGCTGCCAGACAGATTGCTGAGGAAGGCATCGTATTGCTCCAGAACAGGAACAATGTGCTCCCTATCAACACCCAGAAGGCTAAGCGCGTGCTGGTAGTAGGCGAGAATGCCATCAAGATGATGACCGTAGGCGGAGGCTCTTCTTCGCTCAAGGTACAGCGCGAGATTTCGCCTCTCGAAGGTTTGAAGACGCGCCTGGGCAAGGACGGCATCGAGGTAGATTATGCCCGCGGCTATGTGGGCGATGTAACGGGCAACTATAATGGTGTTACAACCGGTCAGAACCTGGAAGATAAGCGCAGCGAGGCTGAACTGATAGCCGAAGCCGTAGAGAAAGCCAAGACAGCCGACTATGTCATCATGTTTGGCGGCTTGAACAAGAGCGATTTCCAGGACTGCGAGGGTCACGACCGCAAGCAATATGAATTGCCATACAATCAGGATAAGCTGATCGAGGCTTTGGCTAAGGCAAACAGAAACTTCGTTTATGTCAACATCTCGGGCAATGCGGTAGCGATGCCTTGGAAGGCTAAGGTTGCCGGCATCGTACAGGGCTGGTTCATCGGTTCGGAGAGCGGCGAAGCCCTGGCAAGCATTCTTACAGGCGATGCCAACCCTAGCGGCAAGTTGCCGTTTACATGGGTCAATTCGCTGAAGGAAGTTGGTGCTCATGCTCTCAATACCTATCCGGGAACCTGGCGTCAGGAAGGTGGAGCCAGCACGAAGGGCAACATCATTGATGAGGAATATAAGGAAGGCATCTATGTAGGTTACCGCTGGACCGATAAGGAGCGCATCAAGCCAACCTTCGCATTCGGTCACGGCTTGAGCTACACCCAGTTTGTCATCTCTAATCTCCGCAGCGACAAGGCGCAGATGAAGCAGGATGGTACAATCACCTTTACCGTAAACGTAAAGAATACCGGAAAGCGTGCCGGATCAGAGACGGTTCAGCTCTATATCCACGACGTCAAGTCATCAGTAGACCGCCCTCAGAAGGAGCTGAAGGGATTCCAGAAGGTTTATCTCCAGCCAGGCGAGAGCAAGGATATCAGCATCACCATCAGCAAAGAGGCCCTCAGTTTCTACGATGAGGCATCTTCATCCTGGAAGGCTGAAGCCGGAAAGTTTGAGGCTCTTGTTGGTAATGCAGCCGATAACCTGAAGCTCAAGAAAGCCTTCGAGCTCTTTTAAAAAGAATGATCCGATGATGAGAAATTGAACAGACGGAAAAAATAATATATACACACATAAAAGTTTGTTACGGTGAAACGCCGTAACAAACTTTTATTGTTTTTCCCCTCACTTCTCATCCATTGACAAACTAGTAAAAACCGGGATATTCAAAAATATCAATATCTTGATTATCAGAAGATTAATCCACTTGACGCTGTAAAACACAGCGTATGGGTACCCGAAGCATTCACTCATCTTCTACAAACAACTAACATACTGATTATCGGATAGTTAACCCACTTGACGTTGTAAAACACAACGTCAAACTATTATGCGATTTCTATCGCCTATCATCCATCATCAAGTTCGCAGAAACAGGGATACACAAACATCAATATTTTGATTATCAGATGACTACCCATACATCGCGAAACACGATGTATGGGTACCCCGAAGCATTTACCCTTCCCAGAAAGCAACCAACCACCTGATTATCTGATAGTTAACCCACATAAAACCGTAAAACACGGTACATGGGTACCGAAGAATTTATTCTTTCCAAAAAAACAACCAACACGTTGATTATCCGTTAGTTAACCCACATGACGCCCTAAAACAGGGCGCATGGGTACCTGGAGCATTTACTCCTGAATTTGCGCAAGTTCTCCCACACAAAAAAACTTGACACATCATTTCAAGTAACAAGATTTCAGCTGATCTGCTGCCCCTCAAAAAGTAGACACAGAAAGGTGGAAAACTGATGGAAAATGATTACCTTTGCAAGCAGATAGAGTTGTGCGCCCTGTAGAGAGGGCGTAGCCCGAACGTAAGGGCGCACAACTTGCT
>NZ_CDRSSE010000022.1:0-48264 GCF_977051555.1 Segatella sp. | reverse complement strand
TCACCCTCGTGGAAAAAGGTGAATACTATGACGCAAACTTCATCAGGCAAGACCCAAGGGTCGTTAAGCATAATTAACGTTAAAAAATACGCTCAAAGCTTGCTCAATTAGAGTAAAACAGGGCGACTTTTTTGTATTTGTTTTAAAACCCAGGGCGATGCCCTGGGCTAGGAGCTTCTGCCCTTTCAGGGCGTATTGGATGTGACTTATGACACACTCTCTTTTTACTTTTTTACCTTTTCATTATTCTACAACGATTGGCTTGTACTTAGGAACCAATGCCTTCATGATGCACCAGCCTACGAGGTAAGCAACACTACAGATGCAGAATACAATCATGTAGGCACCTGGCTTGCCATCGAAGCCCATGAAGCTGAAGGCGGAACCCTGACCATCTGCATAGGTGAAGAGCATACCGGAACCCTTGTTGATCAGGAAGGAACCGATACCACCTGCCATTGCACCAATACCGGTGATAGTAGCTACAGTTGACTTAGGGAACATATCACCGATAGTAGAATAAAGGTTGGCAGACCAAGCCTGATGACCTGCACCGAGCAAACCGATGATGATAGCTGGCCACCATGCACTGTACTCACCCATAGGCTGGGCAATCAGACCGAGCAATGGGAAGCAAGCGAAAATCAACATCGCACGCATTCTACCGATATATGGATTCATACCCTTCTTGTCTACAAAGTACGTTGGCAAGTAACCACCACCAATACTCAATACGGTTACAATAGCATAGAGAGTGAAGATGAGGGCGATACCCATACCTGAATCTGAAGAATAACCATACTGGTCAGAGAAGTAAGCTGGTGCCCAGAAGAGGAAGAACCACCAAACACCATCAGTCATCAACTTACCTACGATGAATGACCAGGTCTGACGATAGCTGAAGCACTTCAGAAAACCGATAGTTTTCTCCTCAGCGGCAGTTTCTGTCTCTTTCTCAGCCTCAACCTTATCGAGGTCCTCATCCTGTTCAATATAAGTAAGCTCAGCCTTGTTTACATGCTTGCTCTTAGATGGTTTGTCATAGAGCCATACCCAGAGGCCCATCCATACGTAACCGAGCACACCGATGATAATGAATGCCCACTCCCAGCCCATACTGCGAGCCAACAATGGAATGGTAGCTGGAGCTGCCAAAGCGCCTACTGAAGCACCACTGTTGAAGATAGCGGTAGAGAAAGCACGGTCTTTCTTAGGGAAATACTCTGCTGTTACCTTGATGGCTGCAGGGAAGTTACCTGCCTCACCCACAGCTAGAATCAAACGGCAAGAGAGGAACAACCATACACTGATTGTAGCAATCGCTACAGCTGCATCACTACCTGCCTGTACCATGCGGAGCGCCTCGATAGAATCATATCCTTCCATCTGCATAGCTACCCAACCGCAACCGGCGTGCATCACAGCACCTGTTGACCATACGAAGATAGCGATGAGATAACCTTTCTTGGTACCCATCCAGTCAACGAACTTACCTGCGAAGAGGTTGGCGATGGCATAGAAGATTGAGAAAAGACCGGTGATGGTGCCATAGTGGTCATCTGTCCAGTGGAATTCTGGAGCAATGAAGTCTTTCCATGTTAAAGAGAGAACCTGACGGTCCATGTAATTGACTGTGGTTGCGATGAAGAGCAGCGCACAGATTACCCAACGGAAGTTGGACATTTTGCTTGTTGTAATAGGACTCATTTTGCAAAAAGTTTTTAAGCGTTATACTTATTTTTATTTTAGATTACTATTTAGACGGCAAAGCCTGGATCATATTAATCATGAACCAGGTTGCCATATCATGTATCTTATTATTCCAATGTAGGAATCTTCACTACCTGCATATCGTTGTAGATCAGATTCTCACCTGCCATACCCCAGATAAAGGTATAGTTGCTGGTACCTGCTGCACAGTGGATAGACCACTCTGGAGCAATCACAGCCTGCTCGTTATTCAACCAGATAGGACGTGTCTCCTGTGGCTCGCCCATTACGTGGAGAATCTTCTGACCCTCTGGTACATTATAATAGAGGTAAGTCTCCATACGGCGGAGGTGAGTATGAGCTGGCATGGTGTTCCATACAGAACCCTCCTTCAACTCAGTAACACCCATCTGCAACTGGCAGGTACGAACACCGGCTACACCGTCGATAATCAACTGGTGGATTACGCGGTCGTTGCTCTCTTTCAGGCTACCAGCCTTGATGTTGTTGGCATCTTTCAGGGTAACCTTCTTGGTAGGATATGTCTGATGAGCACAAGCGCTGTTCATATAGAACTTAGCTGGCTTAGCTGCATCCTTGCTGCTTACCTCGATGTTCTTGGCACCACGACCTACGTAGAGAGCCTCCTGGAAACCGAGTGTATACTTCTTGCCGTCAACGATAACAGTACCCTCGCCACCGATGTTGATGATACCCAACTCGCGGTTGTCGAGCAGATTCTTCTGATCGTTTGGCTTGTCTGTATAGAGAGGAGCGATAGAAGTCAGCTTCAGAGGAGCGGCTGTTGGCTCAGCACCACCGATGAGGAAGCGGTCGAACATGGTGTATGTCCAGTTTACCTCGCCTGGAGCAAACACCTTCTCGATAGCGAATTCACTGCGAAGACGGTCTGTTGTATAGTGCTTTGCATCCATCGGATTGCTTGCATAACGAACGTTGTAGTTAGTGTAGGCATTTTCCGCCTTCACTTCATAACCACATTTTCCACACTGGCCAAAAGCCTGACTTGCTGTTAATACCATTGCTGCTAATATTAATGTTAATTTCTTCATAATTATCTTGTTTTATTTTTTACCTTTTTACTTTTTTTCTTCCTTCACGATGCGCTGACGGTTGATAACCATCATGGCTACTGTGATGACTGCGAGAACACCCATACCTACGTATGAAAGCTTCACACCGCGATAGATAACCCATCCGAAGAGAGAGGATGCGAAATCGAGTGCACCGCCAGAGAATCCGTCAGGGATATGAGCGGCATTATCGCCTGTAGCTACATAAACCTGGTTGGCTGCCAGCGTAAAGTCTGGTGCCATATCGGTAACGAAATAGAGACCGATGACGAGGGTTACCAGGCCGATGATAAGCGTCTTCACCACATTACCTCTTGTAAATGGCAGAATCATTGGGAAGAGGTAGAACATACCTGCCAACGATGCCAAAGGCAAGAACTGGTTGCCTGGCAGGAAGACTGCGATAGCCAGGATAACCGGAATCAGAATCACAGATGCTACCAGAGTAGTAGGATGGCCAATAACCAGGGCAGGACTCATACCGATATGAACCTTCTTGCCGTTAAACTTGGTCTTCACCAACTCCTGTGTCTTCTCTGAGATAGGCTTCAAACCGTCGATAAACAGGGCTGTAATACGAGGAATCAGCTCCATCACGGCTCCCATCGTTACACCCAGGAAGAGAATTTTCTTGATATCGAGCTGGGCTGCCCAACCAATCAGGGCACCTACGATAACGCCGAGTACCAGTGGCTCGCCGAGCACACCGAACTTCTTCTTCAGTCCCTCTGCATCGATGTCGAGCTTAGAGAAGCCCGGAATCATATCGAAGAGCTTGTTGAAGACGATAGCGAATGGCATGAAACTCTGGCAGAATGGCTGCGGAATTGAGATACCATCCAAATCGTAATATTTCTGGAATCTGTCGGCTGTCAGGTCTGCACAGACCAGGGTATTGATGTAGCAGACGATAGCTGCGAAATAGCCCCAGAGCAAACTCTGACCCATCACGAAGTAAGCCACCGCACCGATAAAGGCGAAGTGCCAGTAGTTCCAGAGGTCGATATTTACGGTACGTGTTGTCTTGGTAATCAACATCAGGAAGTTGACACCCAGACAGATTGGGATAATTAATGCTCCCACTGCTGTATTGTAAGCTACAGCTGCAGCTGCTGGCCATCCCATGTCAAAAACGTTTAACTGTAGGTGGTAGATATCTGAAATAGCCTTCAATGGGTCGTTGAAGTTGGTAGTCAGCAATGCTGTTACCACGCCCAAACCTACGAAACCCACGCCTACGAAGAGTCCCGACTTCAAAGCCTTTCCGAATTTCATGCCAATACACAGACCGATAACCGTGAAGATGATAGGCATCATCACGCTCGCACCGAGACTGATAATATAGCTAAATACTTGTTCCATTTTAATTTGTAGTATTGTTTAATTGTTAGAAAATACACGACAAAGAACACCCTCTTTTGTCTTTTAATGATTTGTTGTGTGCAAAGATACACTTTTTTCTTCAATTACAATACGTTTTGATGGAAAAAATTACGCAAAAAAAATCCTATCAGAACATTTCTGATAGGATTTCTCTATTTTATACGTTTTAAAATGATTTTTTACCGAATCGGTCTTCATTCTTCCCTCTTCACTTCCTAGTCCTGGAAGTAAACTCTCTTCACACGGTTGCTGATGGTGGTCAGCACCTCGTAAGGGATGGTTTCAAGGATGTCACTCAGTGTCTGGACAGGCAGATGCTCGCCGAAGATTTCTACCGAATCTCCTTCCTTGCAAGGGATGTCGGTCACGTCTATCATAGCCACATCCATACAGATGTTGCCCACATAATCTGCCTTCTGACCGTTCACCAGACAGTAGGCATGACGATTGCCCAGACGGCGGTTCAGTCCGTCAGCATATCCGATAGGGATGGCTGCGATGACGCTGTCTCTATCGAGAATTGTCTTGCGGCTGTAGCCCACACTGTCACCTGCCTTCACGTTGTGCATCTGCAGAATGGTTGTCTTCAGGGTGCTCACGCAGTTGATAGTCTTGTTGTTGCGCGAATTGATGCCGTAGAGTCCGAGTCCCAGACGGCACATATCCAGCTGGCGCTCCGGGAAGTGCTCGATACCTGCCGAATTGCAGATATGGCGCAATATCTTATGGTCGAAGGCTGCCTGCAACTGCTTGCTGCCCTTGTCGAAGAGTTCAAACTGATGAGCTGAGAAATCATCGAAACTGTCGTCATCGCTGCCCACGAAGTGAGAGAACACAGAACGTGGGATGATGGCATTCTGGTGCTTCAGCTTGCCGATGAGTTCCTCCATATCGTTCTCCGGGTCGAAGCCCATGCGATGCATGCCGGTATCCAGCTTGATATGGACAGGGAAACCGGTTACTCCCTCTTTCTCAGCTGCCTTGATGAGCGCATCGAGCAGACGGAAAGAGTAAACCTCCGGCTCCAGGTCGTAATCGAACATGGTCTTGAAGGCGGTCATCTCCGGATTCATGATCATGATGTTGCTGGTGATGCCGTTCTTGCGCAGCGTAACGCCCTCATCGGCTACAGCCACAGCCAGATAGTCTACACGATGATCCTGTAGGGTCTTGGCTATCTCCACGGCACCTGCACCATAGCCGTCTGCCTTGATCATGCATACCAACTTGGTTTCCGGCTTCATAAACGCACGGTAGTAGTTCAGATTGGCTACCACGGCATTCAGATTCACCTCCAGCGTAGTCTCGTGTACCTTCTGTACCAGCAGTTCGGTGAGCTGGTCGAAGCCAAACTGGCGGGCGCCCTTCAGCAGAATCACCTCATCGCGCAGGGAAGCAAACACCTCGCTGGCGATGAATTCCTCTACATTCGGGAAGAAGAACTTCTCTGAAATCTGAATCACATCGTGCTGCTTGCAGAGCTCAGGACCGATACCGATGAACTTTACCACGCCACGTTTACGGGCTAAATCGCTCACCTCTTTATATAATGCCTCCGGTTCCTGACCGCTCTGGTAGATGTCGCTCAATATCAGCGTATGGCGACGACCGCGATGGTCTGGACGGCGGTTCATGAAGTCGAGGGCGATATCAAGCGAATTGATATCACTGTTGCAGCTGTCGTTGATCAGCGTACATCCGTGCTGTCCTACCTTCACCTCCAGTCTCATTGCCACAGGTTCGAGCTGTGCCATGCGCTTGTCGATATCTTCAGCCGAAAGACCGAGTTTCGATGCCACGACAGCAGAGATGATGGCATTCTGTACAGATGCATCGTCGATGAACGGGATAGAGAAACTGTCTTCCTCACCTTTATATATATAGGTAATCACGCTCACGCTCTGCTGCTTCTCGATGTTCTTCACATAGAAAGGAGCCTCCGCATTCTTGAGCGACCAGAAGAGTTTCTCGCCCTTATAGTCGGGATATTCGGCCATCACCTTGTTGATAACCTCGTCATCGCCATCATAGATTACGGTCTCTGCATCATGGAAGAGGATGAGTTTCTCCCGGCATTTCTCCTCCATGGAAGAGAAATTCTCCTGATGCGCAGCACCCAGATTGGTCAGTACGGCGATGGTTGGCTGGATGATGTCACGCAGGGCAAGCATTTCGCCAGGCATACTGATACCTGCCTCAAAAACGCCCACCTGGGTCTGCTCGTTCATCAGCCATACCGACAATGGCACACCTATCTGAGAGTTGTAACTGCGCGGACTGCGGGTAACAAACATGCTTGGCGAGAGCAGCTGGTAGAGCCACTCCTTGACCATGGTCTTGCCGTTTGAGCCCGTGATGCCTACGATAGGGATGTTGAATTCGTCACGGTGGCGCTCAGCCAGACGCTGGAGAGCCTCGAGCGTGTTTACTACCTTCAGGAAGTTGGCTCCCGGATAATCTGAAGCATAGCCCTTAGGCACATTCGTTACAACAAAGTTTTTCACACCTCTGCGATACAGCTCAGGGATGTAGTTATGACCATCATTGCGCTCCGACTTGAGCGCAAAGAACAGAGTTTCCTCTGGGAAACAAAGTGAACGACTATCGGTCAGGATAAAACCGATGTTGGTATCATTGTCTCCATAGCGACGCGCACCTATCAGTGTGGTTACCTTTTCAATAGTATATGTCATTGTCTTGTTATTTAAATATTCTTTATTTTATAAGAGATGATATTTCTCCTCAAATTGTCTTTTCTTCTCTTCCGTCCTGGCGATGAACTTCTGATGTTCCTCGCTCTCGGGATGGAAGGGCTTGTGGCCGAGTGCTTCGCGGATAGGCCGCCAGTCTTCCAGAAACTGCTCCGCTGCCTTGCCGAAGTAAGTTGCCCGGAACCGCTCCCAGATATAGTCTACAGCCTGCTGGCTCGGGTGCAGCATGTCTTCCTTGTAGAAGCGATAGTCACGAAGTTCATCGTTCATGATCTCGTAAGCCGGAAAATAGCTCACCACCCCGGGATTCTCCTTCACCAGCTTATCGGCTGCCAGCAGGAGCGTAGCCTTCGAAAGCTGACTCCCATGATAGCCGTATTTCGCATAGCGGATAGGACTTACCGTGATGATGACCTTCAGAGTGCCTTCACTGCTACCGGATGCTGCGGTCTGCGATTTCAGCAGATTGATAGCCTTCTGCAGATAGCCGGCACATTCGTCCACGCTCAGTTCCCGCTCTTCGAAGAGGCGCTGCGGGCGTTTCTGGCAGTTGTCCACTATCTCGCCCGTCTCCTTCAGGATATACACATGGTTGGTACCCAGCGTAAAGACAGCCACCCGGGGACGGACCTCGGAACATTTCTCTACCGTATGGAGAATGCTTGCCGGATTATACATCACCCCGAAGGGATTCACCGTAGCCCGGAAGCGGTTCTCCACAAACCGCCTACCCAGATTGTCGGCAAAGCAACTGCCCACAAAGAGCATCCGCTCTGCCGCCCCTATCTCGAAGTCGGCCTTCGGAATATCTATTTCTGTGCGAAACAGCATAAGTCTTTCTCTTTTTTATTCATTCACTTCCGGAGAAGCCTTCTTGAGTTTTCTCACCTCAACCACTATACCTATTATAATAAGGAGAGCCAGAACGCCATAACCGATGTAAGCCACCGTCTCGGTATTCTTGAGCGACTGAGGATGGAAATCGAGCACAACCTTATGGCTGCCTGCTTTCACGTTCAGCGCACGCAGAATATAGTTCACTCTGCCCAGCTCAGCCGGCTGTCCGTCTACCGTAGCCGTCCAGCCCGGATAGTAAATCTCAGAGAATACGATCACGCCGCCCTTGCTCGACTTCACCTCGTAAGTCAGGTTGTTCGGCTTATACTGCGTCATCTTCACCACCGAAGTATCATCCTGCTTCACGCTCTGCGCCAGCTGTTCCTTAAACTTGGCATCAGCCACAGCCACGTGTCGGAGGTTCACCTTGCCCACGCCATCGATTTCCTCGTTGGCATTGTTCACATACTTCACCTCGTCTACGAACCATGCATTGCCGTAGGCATACGGATTCTGAACCGGAACGGTCTGTCCGCCCTTCAGCGGCATGATGAAGTATTTGGTATTCAGCATGTTCAATACTGGATAGATACTGTCGCCGTTCACCTTGGTCATATCGCCGCCCGCAGCAGCTACCGCCTGCATCGTCTTCTGCATCTCAGGAGCGATATGTGCATCAATCATCTCCTGGTAGCGACGGAGCTTGGCTGGATGATAACCGCCGATGCTCTTGTGGTAGTAAGAGGTCTCGTTCTCATTGAATGTATTCGATGCCAGATTCAGCACACGGTAGTCGAGTGACTTGTCACGGCAGATAATCTTGTCGGTCTCGGTCATCTGCTGCGGTGTATCGCGCTGCGCCTTGTCCACGAACATATCATCGTAGAGATAGCGCTTGTTCACCATCCACATATCCACCAGACAGAGCACGGCGATACCGGCAATCATATATTCCTTGCCCAGCTTCTTCATCTTGAAGAGCATCAGCAGTGCCGAACCGATGAGGATGATCCAGAACGAACGCCAGCAGTCGGATGTGAAGATGCCCTTGCGGATATCCGTCAGATTGCTCATGATTGGAGAGATATACTCCTGAGGCAACTGCTGCAGCGCCTGCGTCTCCTGTACCGATACGAAATCAGAGAAAAATACGCCCGGCATGATGGCGAAGAGCAGACAGAAACCTGCTGTCAGACCGAAACTGGCATATACATATTTTATCTTCTCTGTCAGAATCTCCGGCTCATCCACAATCTTCTTCAGCGCCATCATCGCCAGGAGCGGGATGGTGAATTCTGCGATAACCAGGATAGATGCCACCGTGCGGAACTTGGCATACATCGGCACATAATCGAGGAAGAAATTGGTAAACGGCATGAAGTTTCTACCCCAGGCGAGCAGGATGCTCAGGATGGTGGCTGCAAGCAGCGCCCACTTCATCGGACCCTTCACGATAAACAGACCCAGGATAAAGAGCATGCAGACGAAGGCGCCTACATATACCGGTCCGCTCGTTCCCGGCTGGTTGCCCCAGTACTGTCCCAGCTGCTGGTAAATCTGAACGAAGTTAGGATCCGCCTTCTCCATCGCCTGATGGTTCTGCGCCAGCGGCACGGAGGCACCGCCCTTGGCATCCGGAATCATCAGCGTCCAGGTTTCGTCGATACCATAGCTCCACTGTGTGATATAGTCTCTATCCAGACCGCTGCTGGTCTGGTTAGCCGCATTTTTCTTTACGAGTTCGCTCTTTCCACGCATGGTTTCCTGACCGTACTGCCAGGTATGATAAAGGTTCGAGAGGTTGAGCGAGATACCGATAAGGGCACCCACCACGCATACCGCCGTAGCCTTTCCGAAACGTGCGAGTTCACCTTTCTTGATGGCATCTGCCAGGAAGGCAATCACCATGAAGAGGATGATAAAGAGATAGTAATAAGTCATCTGCACGTGGTTAGCCTGCACCTCGAAAGCCGAGAAGATGGCAGTAAGGAGCAGTCCCTTGAGATACTTGCCCCGATAGGCAAGCACCACGCCCGCAATCATCGGCGGCAGATAAGCCAGCGCCCATACCTTCCAGATATGTCCGGCAGCGATAATGATGAAAAAGTAGGACGAGAATGCCCAGATGATACTTCCCAGCGCCGCCAGCGACTGTCTGAAGTCGAAGGCACGCAGCATGATATAGAAGCCCAGGAGGTATACGAAAACATACCAAACATAGTCTGGCAACCACAGATGATATGCCTTCACAATCTGGCTGAGCACCTGATTACTATCATACGAAGGCGACATCTGATAGGTAGGCATACCGCCAAACACCGAGTTCGTCCATCGTGTAGTCTCTCCCGTCTGTTGCTGGAAGAGTTCCTTTTCATGTCCCAGTCCCTTTCCTGCCGCTGCATCATGTTGGAAGAGGATTCGTCCGTCCATATCGGCTGGCATAAAGTAGACGAAGGAGATGATTGCAAATGCAATAACTACCAGAATATCCAGTAGATACTTCTTCAAAAATTTCATATTTCTATATAAACGTTTATAATTTGAAGGCAAAGATAGCATAAATTGGAGACAAAACAAAAAAATATAGCAAAAATTTATATTTTTTTTGTTGAGAAAGTTGTATTAGGTCAGAAATAGGGGTTCCCCTCTATCATTTAGGGAAACACTCGCTGCCGTTGCGTTTTTTATCCGTACCTTTGCACCGTAAAACAAGTTTCTTCAAACAGTATATATTAATGTATAAAAGAATAAGAATTATGAAAAGATTAGCATTCATCATGATGGCATTGCTTCTGGCTCTGATGCCGGCAGCAGCACAGAATTATCGTGACAGCAGATATTACAACAGCAAGACAGACCGTCTAGACTACCGTTACAACCACAACTACGGCAGCCCGTATTACGGATTCCGCATCGGTCCTGCCTTCACCTTTGTCAATTCCGACGATTCCCGTCTGGATGGTGGCGACTGGCAGACCGGTCTGAATGTGGGCGTAGTAGCCGGCATCCCATTGACCGACAGCGCCCCACTCTATCTCGAAACCGGACTCTCATATATAGAGAAAGGTGGCAAGAAGGATCTTCCTGAAGGCAAGAAGATGACCTACGACCTCAATTATCTTGAGATTCCAGCCGTACTGAAGTACAAGTACGAAGTAGACGATCACTTCTCCATCCAGCCTCAGGTAGGCGGCTATTTTGCCGTTGGTGTAGGAGGCAAGATCAAGAACTTTGCCGAGCGTGAAGCAGAGAGCTCATTCAAGGATGCAAACTTCCGCCGCCTTGATGGTGGTATCCGCATCGGCTGCGGCATCGGCTACGACATGTTCTATGCCGATCTCACCTACGACATCGGTCTTGCCAACATCTGCCACGACAGTTTCGACAAATCGCGCAATGGAGCCCTCCAGCTCAATTTCGGAGTTAACTTCTAGAAACGTTTAAAGGTAAAAAAGTAAAAAGAGCCTTACCCCCCTTCGCGCCCCCGTCCCCAGCGATTCCATCGCTGGTCCCCCGTAATGTTAAAAGCCCCTGATGCAAAAACACACCAGGGGCTATATAAATTTACGAGGGAATGGGGTTATAAAGAGTTAAGGCTCTTTTTACCTTTTTTACTTTTTTACCTTTTTACCTTTAAAAGCCTTTTTCCTTAAAAACTCCTTAAACTTTGCTACACTCTGCAATATTTTTAGTAATTTTGCACCCAAAAGTTAGTATACAATATGAAAATAGGAATTATCGTTGCGATGGACAAGGAGTTCGCGCAACTCAAAACATTATTGACCGAATCGCAGGTTGAGAGAAAAAACTATAAGGACTTCGTTATCGGAAAGATTGGCAATAACGAGGTGGTGATGCAACAATGCGGCATCGGTAAGGTGAACAGTACCATAGGTGCCGTGGAAATGATTGACAACTATCACCCAGACCTTGTTATCTCTTCAGGCGTGGCTGGAGGCGCTGATATCAACCTCAATGTAACCGAGGTTGTGGTAGCTACCAACTGCGTTTATCACGATGCCTACTGCGGAGAGGAATGTGAATTCGGACAGATTCTAGGCATGCCTGCTTCCTTCAAGTCGCCTAAGGAATATGTGGAGAAGGCTCTTGCCATCAACAGCCTGCCAGACAACAAGCACCCGAAGATCCATGCCGGCCAGATTGTGAGCGGCGAATGGTTTGTTGACAGCAAGGAGAAGATGCGCTCTATCCTGGAACACTTCCCTCAGGCGATGGCGGTGGATATGGAGAGCTGCTCTATCGCTCAGACCTGCCACATCTACAAGACGCCTTTCATCTCCTTCCGCATCATCAGCGATGTACCGCTGAAGGATACCAAGGCACAGCAGTATTTCGACTTCTGGGCTAAAATGGCTGAAGGCTCATTCAATGTTACCAAGGCTTTTCTGGAAAGTCTTTAGGAGTGTTGAATGTTGAATGTTGAGTGTTGAATTTTTGCCTAACGGACTCAAGGGCGCTAGCCTAATTCAACATTCAACATTCAACACTATTCATTCAACATTCAACACTATTCATTCAACACTTAACATTCAACATTCAACATTATAAAAAAGATGAATAAGATTCCAAGTTTTACAATCAATCATAACAAGTTGCTCCGCGGCATCTACGTGAGCCGTAAGGACGAAGTAGGCGGAGAAGTGATCACAACATTCGATATCCGCATGAAGGTGCCTAACCAGGAGCCTTGTCTGCACAACGGTGCCATCCATACCATCGAGCATCTGGCTGCCACCTATCTGCGCAACGACGAGGAGTGGAAGGACCGCATCATCTATTGGGGACCGATGGGATGCCTCACGGGCAACTATCTCCTCATCAAGGGCGACCTGGAGAGCAAGGACATCGTGGAACTGATGAAGCGTACTTTCGCCTTCATCGCCGATTTCGAGGGCGAGATTCCTGGACAAGCAGCCAAGGACTGTGGCAACTACTTGCTCCACGACCTCCCTATGGCAAAGTACGAATCCAAGAAATACCTCGAAGAGGTCTTGAATGTCATCAAGGAAGAGAACCTCGTCTATCCGACACAAGACTAAAAAAGTGTTTAACCCTAGCAGAAAGTTCCGTGCCACGCCGTGGCACAGAACTTTTCACTAGGCGAAAATACATCTTTATCTAGAGATAAATATATTTTCAGTGTACTTTCGATAAATTACTTCATTACCTTTTGGGTCTTAACAGAACCATCCTCATATATCGTCTTGACGATGTTCAAGCCTGGCGAAGTGTTAGCCTTTCTGATACCATCGGCAGAATACACTTCTGTTCTTGCAACCTCAGCATCAGAAGCAACCTGAGAGATACCTGTAGAAACAGCCACCTCATACTTTTGGCTCAAACTACCATTCTCATTGACAGCCTTGATGTAAGCAGGCATCTTACCTGCCTCAATCTCACAGTTTGTGTCCTTGGTGATAGCCAATACATTGTCATTGGCATCGAATACGATGTAGCAGATAGCAAACTCAGAAGCTGTCCAACTCATCTTGTTGGCATTCTTATACCAATAGATGTTCTTTGGCGCATCCACTGGTTCCATCAACATACGAGGATTCCAATGGTCAGAGCCTGACACTACATTTTCATAGCTATACTTAGCAACATCATCTGCAGTGAGCACAGCCTTGCAAGTTCCACTCTTCTGCACATAAGTATCATCATCTTGCTTTTCACTATAAGTATATTCGGTGCGACGGTTAGTCAAATCTACAGGATTACCATTAGCATCTACTGTATTATACTCGGCGAAGATAGCAGGAATAGCACCCATATTGTTCCATCCAGCTGGAGAAATCATATTCTTGGCGATAGTGTTCAAGAACACGGTCTTAGGACTATTGTGCCAAGGGCGACCAAGAGCACAAGTACCAGTCTTAGCGATGTCGTTACCATCAATGGTACAACTCTTGAACACATAACCAAACTCAGAAGTCCGATGACATGGAGCTACGATAACCGAACCTGCGCGCATATTGTACATCGTACAGTGGTCGAGGTACACATTACCACCACCATAGAGATAATCCACAGCACCCTCGATGTGGCAATCCTTGACATAATGACGGTCTGTCTCATTCTTGGTAGAGGTCTCCCAAGTATCTTGGAATGAACGCATCTTACAGTTGTAAGTTGTCAAACGGTCTGCGTTGGTACGCAAAGCCAAAGCCATCGGACCATTCTGAGTATCTACACCATAGCTATTGACGAAATCAATATTCTCTGAATAGAAGTCGTTACCACCAATCTCTACCACGGCGTGACGACCATAGTTAGGGTCATTAGGGTTGCTATTAGAGCCTGGTTTGTCAGGAGAGTCGCACATAATATAGTGCTTGATGACAGTCTTCTCCTTATCCTGACCAATCAAGTGAATATTGGTCTTGTTCTGCTCGATGGTTACCAACTCATCATATACACCATTCTTGATGAAGATGAGGTATGGATAACCACTGTTCTCTGGAGCTGCATCAATAGCTGCCTGAACCGTGGTATAGTCGCCCGTGCCATCTTGTGCAACAACTGCATCAAAGGTCTTGGCTGTAGGACGTGGACGATCCATGACATTAAATTTCAAGGTTACCCCATCGAAAGAGTTACCTACCTTATCCACAACAGCCCCTGCTGGCAATACAAAAGTACATTCCTCACCATAGTTGAGACCTGCGTATGCGAATGAAACAGTCTTTGTGCCAAATACACCTGATAGCTGTTTGCCATTGAGAGTAGCTGAACCTGCACCCTGCTTAATCTTCTTGTCAAAAGTCAGCACGATGTTGCCTGACGCAGAAGCCGTCTTGGATGCCTGGGCTGGAGAAGAAGAAAGGAGCTTTGGAGCCTGTGTATCAGTAGCTGCATCATCTTCACCATAAACAATTACCTCTGCTAGATAGAAGCCCTCTGTTGCATTGTCGGCTGGAGAGCCAAGGAGAGAGCTATTGGTATCACCTATCCAACGAACATAAACAACACTATTAGCTGCAATGTCTGAAGGAAGAGCTACTTGCTGCTCAATCCACTTTTTCTGCTCAGAAATCTCGAAAGAAGCCAAGTCTGTATATTTCTCACCATCGAGAGAGTACTGCAACTTCTGGACCTTGTGAACACAGTCATTGTCTGCGGCAGCCAAGAAGTGTACAGAGATATTCTTATAATAACCCACATTGAACTTAGCCACGAAGCTACGTGGATTGCCCATGTCAGCCAAACCTGTGTAACGACGAATACAAGGATAATTGCCACCGTCAAAGTTGCGAACGCTTGGTCCCCAATTGCTCTGTGTTCCATCGCCATTGTAGAGATTCATGAAACCAGTGTTATCTGTCTCGGTATAGAAGTCACCAGGACGAGCATTGCGAGGATCACTCTCCTTGAAATTCCAACCTGTGATGAAAGGAATCATGTCAAAAGTTGCCTTGATAGTCTTATTACCATCCACAGTGATGATACGCTTGCTCTCGCTTGTCTGGTCTTCCCAATACAAGAAAGAACTAACCTTGTTAGGAACAACAGTAACAGTTACAACCGTACCATCCACATACTTACCATCCACTGGCTCTGGTGAAAGTTCCACCTCACCATACTTGGCGCCTTCGCCATCCATCTCTACATGGAGAGTATAAGTTGTCAACTTCTCATAAACAGCCTTAACCTGTGCATTGTCCTCCACCTTATATAGGTAAGGATTCTCTGTAGAAAGAGACTTGCCACTCTTGTCTTGCCATTCTTTGAAACGATAGCCATAGTTGGACGAGGCAGAAAGCGTAACCGTCTCATCACGTTCAAAATCAGAAGAAGATGGGGTTACTTTTCCAGCCTCAGCAGGAGAAGCCACAACATCCAAATGCACGATATCAGTAATGGTCTTCAACCATTTTGTGTCACCAATTACACCACCATCGGTAGCCGCTGTTGCCAATGGGGAAGCAGAAGTAATGTAGAAATTTCCATTGTCTGGGTCAGGGAAGTTGAGGGCATTCATGCCCAACTGTTCCAAAGTCACATCGTCGATGCTTTGACTGACAGCAGACTTCTGTGAATAACTGCCATAATTGATAATCAAGTTCTTGTTTGCCACAAGGGTACCACCAGTAGCCTTCAATACCTGAGGACGGTCTCCATCCGTTCCACCATTATAGAAGATGTTGTTGGTAAAAGTGTAAGTGGCATTACCTGTTTTCTTGGCATCCACATTACATATAGCATATTTCGCCGCCTTTGACCAATTATACACCGTATTATGGTTGAAAGTGAAAGAGAACTCACCATTATAGGCATTTCTAGGAGTAAAAAATCCTTCTCCATTGGCATAATTGTAAAGGGTAGAGTTCTCTACCTTCACGCTCTTTACAGTATGTGAAGGATAAAGGAAATTCCAACCATTCTTACCACAGTCATGCACAAGACAATTCTCGAAATTGATGGCTTCAATGTTCTTACCAGCATTATTGGTACGAATCAAACTGCGATATACATTCTTGATTTCACTATTCTTAAACGTGATTTCCTTGATGTCACCATACTTCAAGTCCATGAAATAATTGTTAGAGGTATTGATGGTTACTCCATCGAACACCAAACCTCCACCTGTGGAAGTTTCCTCTGAACTTGACACACTACCGACAATCTCCACTTCGGCACCTGTTGCAGCCTTCAATGTGATTGTTTTCCCAACAGGGAACTCGATTTTGTCGGCATACTTACCACTCGACAAGAGCAGTACATCACCATCATTTGCCTCAGCCACGGCTTGCGACAAAGTTTCTGGTGTTACGTCCTTTTCTTCCGCATGTAGGAACATACAGACAAAAAGACTCAGTAATAGGAATACTTTTCTCATGTTTTTTTTAGTTTATTAGTATTTTTTTGTTATTGATGATATTGACACCCTTTTGAGGCTTACCCAATCTCTTCCCTGAAAGGTCGTAGATGACCTGTTTGTCAGACAACTTATATGTAATCTGCTCTACTCCTGACGTTAAGGTTCCATAACCCTTCAAGAGAACATTGGCAAAGCCGATAGAGCGAGTAGGATTCAACTTATAGATATAGAACACCAGCTTGCCATGCCCTGAAGTAGGCTCTATCTTCTCATCTTGGAAGTCGATTTCCTCTGGCACTTCACTTGTCCCCTTAGGGTCGCCAGCATGGATGCCTTGGCTAAGTTGGGTTCTGTTGCCATTGGCATCTATCCAAACCGCATCAAAGTAACCTCCACTTGTTCCGTATCTCAAAGCCGAAACCGAGAGAGAAAGAGGCGTAAAAGTCATGCCGTCAGGAATTTCAATGTCGTAAGCCAAATAGCAATCCTCATCAACCTGCTTGGTTTCCTCCGCCACATTGAAACGAGTGAACTGATGATTGAAACTTCGATAAGTATCGGTCAAAGTCAACTTGTCACCAAGAGACATCGTTCCACCTTTTATATAACTGCTCTCTATCGTAGGAATCTCGGAAAGCGTGCCCTTGTCCATTTTCCATGAAATCGAGGAATTTGCCACTTTCGTATCTGGTTGGTATGGCTCGCCTGCCTTGCCAACTTCCTCAGCCCCCTCATACTGACCATTGGTTATATCCTCAACAAGTTCATTGAGATAAACCTCCAACATCGTATAACCTTCTTCATTACGCCTATTACCATCCTTGGCATCGTTCGGATTAAGACCATGCGCAGTCTCCCACTCATCAGGAATACCATCACCATCCATATCTGTTGGAGCAATTGTACTCTTCAACTCAGGCCATGGAGACCAATCATCGCCAGCATCAGCAGGTTTCAAATCAGTCAGTTTATCAATGATACCGCCCTTATTGGCAGACGCTCCCTTAAAGGTGTAAGTACCATTCTTGCATTCGGCAGTTAAACGTTCGTCAATGGCATCACGGCTCTTGCTGCAACCAGCATACTGCAACACCAAAGGATAGCAACCTTCCGCTGTGTGTTGGTGCAACAATGGCACCTCACCCAGTTCCTGACCATTATCCAAATCTTCTCGCGTTTTTTTGCCATCAATCAAGTCTGTTGTATTGATAGCGACACCATTCCAATTATCAGCGTTGACAGCTGTATATTTTGTATTTATATTTCCTTGGATGAAGAAGCTTCCCCAATAGCTCGTTGTTCCATCCTCACTGGTACCAGAACCAATCTTGATAAACTTATCCTTGGTTGAACTTGTCGTGGCTGCACCTGGCTTATAATAATTATTGATGATGTTGACGTTCATTCCCTCTGCGCCATAGCAGCCATTGCCACTCCAGTTATAGATGACGTTATTACGCATATCGGTATAATGGTCACTTGGTTGTCCCAAGGAGCCTGTTCCGAAGCGAGGGGTACGACTGTCATGATGAATCATCAAGTTATGATAGTAAGACGCACCAATTCCACCCCAAATAGCTCCATAGCCATGAGCACCCTTGCTATGCAAGCTCATGCGAAGGCTCTCAGAGATAATGCACCACTGCATCGTGAAGTTGGTGTTGGCATAGAAAGAAGCACACTCATCAGTACACCATGAGATAGAACAATGGTCTATGATGACATTGGTCGAGAAACGACCACCGAAAGCATCAGCTCCATCAGCCTCGTCAGCAGTCAACTTCTGATCGCCCATTCTAAAGCGCATATATCTCACGATGACATTGTTTCCACTCACCTCCACAGGGTAATCTGCCAAACAGATGCCATCGCCAGGAGCACTCTGACCAGCTATAGTGATATTGCTAGCAGAGATTCTGAGAGAACTATTCAAATGAATCGTTCCCGACACCTTGAATAGAATCGTTGCATTTGTCAACTTGGTTACACCATAACGAAGTGTTCCTTCTTGATCGCCATCATCAAGGGTGGTCACATAATAAACACTTCCACCTCTACCGCCTTTCGTATAGCGTCCGTAACCATCTGCACCAGGGAAGGCTGGCACTTGTGCCATGGAGGCACAAGTACAAAGCAGTCCCATAAAACCTAAAAATATATGTCTTTTATTCATAATCGTTTTTAGCTTAAGTTGTTTATCAATTTTTGTTTCAAAAGTTCTCTTACCAGTTTGCGATAATCTCCAGCACCTCTCCAGGTTTGGTATCAACATCATAGAGAGCCAAGTTTGGTCTTTCTGCCACATTGTAAGAAGGCTGCTCCACATATTCAGTTGTGCGGTCTCTCTTGTAAGTGGTATTCATGGAATATACGAAGAACAAAGGATTAGGGTTATCCCCCAGTGCCTTAGTCATCTTTCGTGTTACACACTTGATAGGGGCTGACGCATGAAGACGGAGATTTCCACCGAGTGTAGAGCGAATCTTCGCAGAAACCAACTGATGGTCTTTCCATTTCATATCTTCTATGACAAATCCACCGATACAACGCAAACCCTTCACTTCTCCGTCCTTCCACTCATCAGGGATGGCTGGCAAAAGATTGACGAAACCATCATGGCTCTGCACCATCATCTCTGCGATACCAGCCGTACAACCGAAGTTTCCATCAATCTGGAATGGTGGGTGCGCATCGAAGAAGTTAGGATAAGTTCCACCACCTTGTCCTTTTATGATGGTATCAGGCACGTAGGTGAGTTGGTTCTTGATGAGTTTGTAGGCATGGTCACCATCCAAGGTTCTTGCCCATTGGCAAACCTTCCATCCCATGCTCCATCCTGTAGATGGGTCTCCACGCTGGGTAAGAGTAGTCTTTACTGCCTCAAAAGCCATAGGTGTACGGTATGGAGAGATAAGTGTTCCTGGATAGAATCCCCAAAGATGAGAGATATGACGATGGTGGTCACGAGGGTTGTCCCAGTCTTCAGCCCATTCTTGCATCTGTCCATACTGACCAATACGAATTGGCATAATCTGCGAGCGCAAGTTCTGCAAGGTATCAGAGAATGCCTTGTCCTTGCCAAGTATCTCAGAAGCTTTCATCGTAGCAGTGAAGAGATAAGTCACCAATTGGTTGTCCATCGCAATACCTGCATTGAAGTTGGCATTCTTGCCCATTGGTTTGTTCTCTGGAGAAACCGAAGGAGCCACCACCTTATAACCGTTTCTTGGGTCAGTGACGAGGAAGTCAACAAAGAACTCGGATGCACTCTTCAAATAAGGATAGACTTTCTTCAGGTAGCTGATGTCTCCATTGTAAAGGTAATGTCCCCACAAAGCCTGACAAAACCAAGCGTTCGACATAGGCCATCCACCACTATATGGATAATCTACGGCACCTGTCATACGCCAGAGGTCGGTATTGTGATGCACGACCCAACCACGACAACCGTACATATCCCATGCCGTCTTCTTGCCTTTCTCTGCCAGTTCACTTACCATCTTGACCAATGGTTCTTCTGTTTCTGGGAGATTGACAATATCGCATGGCCAATAGTTCATCTCTGTATTGATATTGATGGTATAACGGCAAAGCCAAGCTGGATTCAACTTTTCGTTCCAAATGCCTTGTAGGTTGGCTGGTTGCGTGCCAGGCTGAGAACAAGAAATTAGCAAATATCTACCAAACTGGAAGTAAAGTTCCACGAACTGGAGGTCATCGCTATTTTTGAATCTTCTCAAACGTTCATCGGTAGGAAGACTTGCATACTTATTCTCTCCCAAGTTCAGACTGACACGATCAAACTGCTCATGATATTTTGCAATATGCAGACTTTTTGCCTCATCATACGGACGTATATTCTTCATATAATTGGCTATACGCTGAGTTGGGTCTGCGGATATATCCTTGTAGTTTCTAAAATTAGTTGCCATAGCCAAGTAGATGACCACCTCATCGGCATTGCTAACCTGCAAGGCATCCCCTACACGTACCAATTTGCCACCATGGTTGACCACCTTGGCATTGACCAAGAAGTTTACCTTACCTGGCACCTTTGTCGCAGCATTTTGACTAGTTCCCTTCAAGGTTAAAACATTACCATCCTTCACTTCTTGCGTAGTCGCAACTTCCTCAGGATAAGACAGGGAAGCCTTAAAAGACAACTTACCTTTCTTGCTTGCAGTATATCTGACAATCAAGAGTTGGTCGGAGAGAGAAGTAAAAGCCTCTTCCTTGTACGCAACATTACCTATATTATATGTAACCGTAGAGAGGGCATTGGCTATATCCAGACTTCTACGAAAGTTAGTACACTTACGTTTTCCGCTAAAGTCTATGTGTAAGTTACCTGCTGGCTGATAAGCTGCGCCACGTCCATATTCCCTTGCAGACATCATATCGGTCTTAGCCAACTCCTCGGCATCCTTGTTTTTTCCAGCAAAGATAAGTTCACGAATCTTGCCAAGACTTTGCTTCATCTTGGCATTATAGTTGTCGTATGGAGAACCCTTGGAAATGGTTTCCTCATTGAGTTGAAATACCTCATGAATAGGATTACCATACACCATGGCACCAATGCGACCATTGCCTAATGGCAAGGCATCGTTCCAGTTGTTTGCTGGAGCATTATACCATAGCTCCAAGTCGTTTGCCATCAAAGGTGAAAACACCAAGAAAGCGCATACTGCTAATAATATTCTTCTCATGATTTTGTTTTATGATTTTGATTGTTTGTTCGTTTAAGCACTGCAAAAGTAGGATAAATACAAGTTTTTTGCGTGGAAAATAAAACAAAATAGATGGAATATTTTGCAGATAGCGAAAAAAGTAGTAAATTTGCCCTAAATTTAAAAAAGTACAAGCAATGAAGAAGATTTACCTAACCCTGCTATTACTCTGCTTCATGTTTTATTCTGGAGTAAACATTTTCGCACAAGCTATAGGGTCTAAGTTCTATCAAAAGACATTCGACCAGAGTAACGGTCTCCCCGAGAACACAGTGAGCTGCATTCTTCAAGACAAGTTTGGCTATATCTGGGTATCTACATGGGATGGGCTAGCCCGCTATGACGGCAACGAATTTACCCACTTCAAATCCACCACATCCGACAAGAGTTGTTTGCTACCAAGCAATAGAATCAATTGGATAACCGAAACATCCTACAGTGACATTTGGTGCATTGTCAACCAAAAGGTCTATCTGTTCCGTAGGAGCAGCCTCACATTTGAAGAGGTTTGTCCTAAGGAACAATTACGCCCTATCCGACATATTTGCCCACAAGACAATCACAAAAGTTGGTTGGTGGCACAAGATGGAACTGCATACGAAGTGGCAGATAATCATCCACAAAAGGTATTGCGAAAGTTCAAGGTCAACTTAGATGCCGAGAACACTGCCGTCTATAAGGCATCCACCGGGGATTTCTCTTTCTTTGCGGACACTCATGGCAACATCAAGTTTCGCAACCTATATACACTGGAAATCGGTTATGCAAAAAAGAATCCTCTTGTAAACTTGATATATGGCATCAGCAAATATCGCAACAACAGCGTATTGGTCAGCACAAACCATGGCGTTTATGTCTATGAGACACCGACCAAGTTCTATCCCCTTCCAGGATGGGAAAAACAATATATGAGGTATCTGTGCGTGGATAAACAAGGCAATATATGGATGGCAAACTATCCTGGTCTCACCGAACTTTGTCCCATCAAGGAGATTATCACACCTCATAAAATTGCCATTGAACAAAAAGATGAATTTATCAGAGCCTTATACCAAGACAAGCTTGGGAGGACATGGATAGCGGACAAGAACAATTTCATTCGAATTATCCGTGACAACAAAACCTTCTACTTGTCCTCGAATGGCACTTTGTCCGAAAGCCGCTCTGCTTTCGGCAGCAACATCTATTGCATATACGAAGACTATCTAGGAAACTTCTGGTTGGGTACCAAAAGAAATGGTCTATTCAAGCTTACCCCATCAGCAGGTAAGTTTGACATCACCCATTATCCTACTACCACCCAACAGTTTGGACTCAACTGTTCCTCCATTTATGCCATCACCGAAGATGCTCAACACAACCTCTGGCTTGGCACCCATGGTGGAGGTATCAACAAAGCAGTCTTCGACAAGCAAGGAAACGCCAAGTTTCTAAATGCGAAAAACACATTCAAGAACTATCCTGAAGGATGCGAAAAGGTAAGATGTTTCTACAGCATGAAAAATGGAGTCATGCTAGTGGGCACCACCAACGGACTCGTCTCTTTCTCCACAAAAGAAAAGAACCCCAAGTTTTTCCTCAATCAGGAAAAAGTCAAAGAAAATTCGATGATTGGTAATGATGTCATGCAGATTGCCGCCAACAAAAAAGGCGAAATCTACTTGGCAAACTTTGGCGGTGGTGTCAACATCATCACCAGCAAACAACTCCTAAGCAACGACCTTACCTTCAAACAAGTAAACACACTCAATGGCTTAGCCTCGGATGCCAGCTTAACCCTTGCCTTTGACAGCCAAGACAACCTTTGGACTATCAGCGAGATGGCGATTTCCAAATATAATCGCAACCATACTATCACCAATTTCTCCATCCGAGACTTTGGAGACAACTTTATCTTTTCAGAAGTACAACCTATCTGCATAGGCAAGCAAATACTAGTGGGAACCACACAGGGACTTTTGACTTTTTCCCTTGATAAACTCAAGAAGAGTTCCTTTTCCCCAGCAGTTGTCATCAACCATATCTTCGTGGAAGGAAAAGAAAGGTTGCAAGACTTCAACATCAAGCCGTCTTTGGTGTTGGAGAAAGACGAGCGTAACCTCATCATCAACTTCTCCACCTTGGACTTCAACCGAAGTGCCCCTATTCTATATAAATATAAGGTAGAGGGACTGGATGATGATTGGAAAGTTGTCAAAAACACTTCGCTCAACCTTGCCAATATCCCAGCAGGAAAATACACATTGGAAGTAACTTCCACCAATGGAGATGGTATGTGGAACTGTCCCATAAGGAAACTATCCATCGAGGTAAAGCCTAAGTTCAATGAAACACTCTTCGCCAAGGTATTATACTCTATCCTACTGATAGCCCTAGGTTTCTTCATCTATATCATCGCCACCTATATCTATAGGCTGCGTGCCCAGATAGAAGAAGTACAACTTGCAACCAACGAGAAAATCGAAAAGATTTCACAGAGAATACACGAGTTGATGGGCAACAAAGCCTCCTTGGAAGATTTACATACAGATGTCGCAGACAAGATTATTGACAAGCAACGAGAGTTTACAGACAAGCTCATGGAGTACATGAACCAGAACATAGAGCGTTCCGAACTTCAGGTAGGTGACATTGCCGCCCACATGGGAATGAGCAAGACCTTGCTATACACCAAGACCAAGGAAGCCCTCAACTGCACCCCACTCACTCTCATCAATGACCTTCGTATCAAACGAGCCGTCAAACTGTTAGAATCTGGCAATAATGTATCTTCAGTAGCTTATTCTTGCGGTTTTTCCGATCCACATTACTTTAGTAGATGCTTCAAGAAAGCCATGGGATGCTCACCATCAGAATATAATAACAAGAACGAGGAATAATATAAAAAAAAGGTGTGCCATAATCACTATGACACACCTTACTCTTTACCAATCTAACCTAACTACTAATTATTTTTTACTAAACCTAAAACTTAATGTATCTCTGATAACAATTCTTTTCTATACTTCTTGGTAACCACCTTGCCTTTTACCTCAAATTCACCTACAAGCCTAATGTCGTTTGAAGCGGCACCCACCTTAATCTGGTATTTACCAGGGGCAATATTCCAAAGTTTCTTGCTGTAGTACGCCAACTGGTCCATGAATATCTTTCCACGAACCGTCTTCGTCTCATTAGGCAGGAGCGTAACACGCTTGAATCCCTTCAACTGGATTGGCTTCAAATTTGGGTTATCCACAGGAGAGATATAGACCTGAGTAATTTCCGTTCCTTCCCTCTTTCCGATATTTTGCAAGTCGAAAGTGAACTCCACTGCATCATCCTTGGTAGAAACCACAGGGGTCGCAATCTTCAAGCCATCATACTTGTACTTCGTATAAGACAAGCCGTAACCGAAAGGATAAGCCACCAGAGAATCCTGAGATGAACCATAATTATAGCAAATAGGTTGTTCCGTCTCCACAGTTGGGAAGCTGATGGACAACTTAGCCGAAGGGCTTGCCTTTCCATAAAGAATGTCGGCAATGGCATTTCCGCCCTCTTCCCCTGGATACCAAGCATGCATGATAGCAGCACAACCAGTAGCAATGTCATTGATAATCATCGGGCGACCACCAAACATAATCAACACAACAGGCTTACCTGTGGCAATGAGAGCCTTGACAAACTTCTCTTGGTCGCCCGGCAACTTGATACCTGTTCTCAAACGAGCCTCACCACAGAGAGCTGGATTCTCGCCCATGGCAGCTACAATGACATCGCTCTTCTTTGCCAAATCGATAGCTGCATCCCAATTGGTACTGTCTGCGGATTCCACCATCATAGCCGTAAGACGAGAGGTACGAGGATCGACATCACCCGAAGACTTGATGGTTGCCTCACCTGGCAAAGCCCACTCACAGCCTCTTTGATAACTTACCGTAGTAGAAGCAGGCTTGTTGTTCTTCAAACCATCTAGCAAAGTCACCATATTTGGATTCTTGCCATCCTGCTTCTTGCCATGCCAGAATGCCATCATGGAAGGATAAGCATAATCGCCCACCAAGCTCCAAAAAGAATTGGCATTAGGACCAACAACAGCAATATTGATACCCTCTGGCAATGGCAACAAAAGATTGTTTTTCAAGAGAACGACCGATTCACTTGCCGATTGATAAGCCACCTTGCGAGCCTCAGCATTATCCAATACCAAATGCCCAGTCTCATAAAGTTTGGCATTGTCACCAATCATACCCAATCTTACCTTGAGAGTTAAGGCACGTTTTACAGCCTCCTCTACCCTTTTCTCCTTGACGAGACCTTTCTTCATCGCCTCCATCAACCAAGGATAACACTTGCCATTGCTAAACTCCAAGTCGGTACCAGCATTCATAGCCATTGCACCACTTTTGAGTTCCTTTTCATGTTGGTCACCTTGACGAAAAACTCGTCCGATAGCCCCATAGTCACTAACAGTTATACCATCAAAGGCTGTGCGATTGCGAAGATAGTCTCCTATTATCTTGGAACTTGCCACCACAGGCACCTTCTCAAAGCTATGATAGCCTGTCATCACACACTTGTTGTTGGCCATTCGGCTGATAGCCTCATGAGGGAAGAGGATTTCCTCGGTCAATTCCTTATCGCTCAACTCCGAGCCACCACCATAGCCCAAGAAGTGCTTGCTGCAAGCAGCCACACCCTTGGTCATGTCCTGACCTTGCAAACCTCTAACAAAGCCAACGCCCATGCAACCCGAAAGATAACCATCCTCTCCATATCCTTCTTCCAAACGATTGAAGGTTGCTGTACGAATCACATCTACCATTGGTGAAAGAGCCATTGTAGCACCTATCTTGCGCATTTGGATGCGAGTCTGACGAGATTTTTCTATCATCAAGTCCATGTCCCAGCTACAGCCCATGCCAATCTGCTGAGGGAAAACGGTTGCACCCTTTGCGGCAAATCCCTCAATAGCCTCCTCATGACAGATGGCAGGCACACCTGCCTTTGTGTTGGCTTTCAACCATGCTTGCAAGTCAGCGACAAAATCACGAAGTTTATCCGGCTCATTGTCCAAGGCACAAGCAAACTGGCAAACATGTCCAATACCGTATGGTATCACTTCTTTACATTTCTCTGGGGAAAGTTTTCCTTTTTTATCAGTCAATCTTCCTGGGGTCACACCATACAACTGAGCTATTCGTTCCTCCCAACTCATCTGTTGGTAGATACGATTCACGATTTGCAAAGTTTGCTTGTCTTGAAATGGTTGATAGACATATCCATCAGCCATTGGTTGTGCTAAGATATGGGATGGGGCAAAAAGCCCCAGTCCCATCATTATTGCAACTACTATTTTCGTTTTCTTCATCATTTACCATTTTTATCATTAATACCAACGAGGGTCACCAGCCTTCTCCAATCCACCGAAGCTGACACCACCCTTAATGTGGAAGTCACCATCGGCAGGAGCAACGAAGAAATCTTCAGAAGAATAAGGAACTTCCTCGATATTCAAGAACGGAGTCTTAGTGCTCACCTTCATATCATTGGTCTTATAACAGCTATTGAAGTCCAATATATCGTAGTTCTTACTACCAGCATTAAACTCATTGCCATTGTTTGCACCAGCAAAGATGGTATTGGTAATAGAAACGGCCTCAGGATTTGCATCGAAGCGGAACAAGCCCTTACCACCGCCAGTGCTATAGAAAGTACACTTGTCGATGACGATAGACTGCCACCCAGCATTAATCTGCAAGAACCAGTCGCTACCCATATTGACCAAAGTTGAATTGGTGAGAGAGAAGAGACCAACACTCTTCTGTGCACTCTTTGGCGTGTTGATGAAACCATAACCACCAGTAGCGATACTCTCCAAGATACAGTTATTCACCTTAATCTTCTCAATTTCCAAGTTTGCAGTATTGAAACGAACGAAGCTACGGTTGATGTTTCTGATACGACATCCATCAAACTCCAAGCTATTGAAGCAATTGGTTCCCTTGATGTCGAAGAGATAGTTAGCACTATTCTTACGAGCATTCAAGTCGATGTTCTGGAATGTTAAACTTGACACCTCGCTCTGCAAGTTGAACTGAGGGATAAACAACTCAGGCATGTCCGCCTTATCAGTTGCATTTCCAGCGATATAGAGATCTGAGATTCCTGTAGGAATGGTCAACTTGCCAATTTCGTATGTTCCAGAAGGGAAGATGAGCGTAAGGGCAGAAGTTCCCTCGGCAGCAAACTGAGCAAGAATCTTGTTGACATCATCCTCTGGCTGAACGGTATATTCCTTACCATCCTTCATACCCAATGTCTTGAATTTCTTGGTTCCTCGCTTGGCATCGTCATTATAAATGACAGCCGTATATTGTGTACCACTTGCCAAACCCTCGATGAGAGCCTTGCCTGCAGCCATCTCCTCATCAGTAATTTGGCGTGTCACGACTGCATCGTCAGCTGCACCCACCTCAGAATAGATGATATGAGTAACCTTTGCCCCAGGAGTCCACTGTAACATAACTGTGTTGACTGTTGCCTCGCAATCCGTGAAGATTTGCTCATCAGGAGTCGTAAACTTATCAGCCAAGTAACCAGACTCCGTACCATCTGCACTGACAGCCTTCATTCTGACATTGTAATCAGTAGAACCTTTCAAGTCATCAAAGAGGGTACGATAGGTTGTCTTTACCATATCCGTAGCCTCTGCAAAAGCCGTCAAGGTATCTGCCAAGATGGTAACAGATTTCTTAACTTCTGTAAACTCTTCGTCCCCCTCACTAAACTCAAACACATATTGAGTAGCTTTAGGTACGTATGAGTAAGTGATAGACACAGAATTGGCTGTAGTCTTGCCCACCTCAAAAGTTAGTGGACGGAACAAACGATTACAGCTTGCATCTACCCCCCAATCGTTAGCATCATTACAAGATGACACAAACATCATCGTGAAGAGGCTCAACAATATAAAATATTTCTTTTTCATTGTCTTTTCCTTTAAGTGATTAATAACCATAAGAGTTAGACAGATATCCATGAGACTCAGTCAAGTCCTCATACTTGATGGCAAAGAAGTGGCGATAGTTGCACTTGCCATTACCTGCCTTTTTGGTAAGGAAGGAAGATTCCACTTCGCTACCCCATGCCAAGTTTGGATAAAAAGAGCTGTAGTCGTAACGTGCTCTCAAGCCTGTGGCATTGAGCAACACTTTCACACAGTTACTTACCAATGTGGTGCGAACCTTATTATCTGGTGCAACATCAGGATTCTCACGAGCTGAAGCTGTAGGGAACCAAGCCACTGCTGTATATTTACTAGGATCAGGATTTTTGGCAACATGCTCGTAGAAGTTGGCACTGCTCAAATCCAAGAACTTAGTATTGGCGCCAGTCTGATACTTGACATATACGGTATCAGGGAATTCCTCTGGCTGATAAGTCTTGTCGAAAATCTTGACTGGCTGAGTACCATCAAGCATCAAGCAAAGGCTCTTCTTCATGTCCTCTATCTTACTATCTAAGAGCCCCCAACGGATAAGGTCGAACTTGCGAACACCCTCGCAACCGAACTCCCAAGCTCGTTCGTTGACAATTGCATTGAAGAAGTCTTGGTCATACTCCTTCACCTTGAGAGAACCAGTACCAAAAGCTCTTTCTCTTACTTTCTCTAGAGCTTGGCGAGGACTCATCTTTGCCGTCTCATTCACGGCATCAACATTTTCACCCAAGCCATTGGCTGCCTCAGCAAACATCAAGAGCACGTCAGGATAACGCATCATAATCCAGTTGATACCTGTTGGAATACGAGAGTTGGCGGTGTACCACAAAGACTTGAAGTCATCAGATGTCCAGAAGAAGTTCCACTTGCCAGAAGGGATGCCCATCATGCTATTGCCCAACTCTTCTTGCTCCACACTTTGCTTATTCAACTTGTAAGAAGGCAAGCTGCACTCATAGTCACGACGTGTATCAGCAGGATCAAAAGAATAGAAATAATAGCCTGTAGTTGTTACATAGTTACCACCAAAGCCACGACCATTCTTATTGACAGTTGGAGTACCAGCCACATTATAGCCCATCAAAGAACCGATGTCGCCGCTCTGTCCCATACCAAAAGCTATCTCAAAGAGATTTTCATTGTACTTATTGTAGTCAAGATGGCAAACGGTCTTCCAGATGTCACCATAGTCAGGGTCCAACTGATGAGGGTTGCTTGGGTCGCCAATCATCTTGGCACAAGCATCTTCTGCTATCTGATAGTATTCTTTCCAATTCTTAGGTCTGCCTACGTAATAGCCGTTTTCCTCAGCCATTCCATCATCGCCTGTACTCTGGTATTTCTCCACATTAGAAGCATCGAAAGTATTACCGTCTCTTACCGACCAACCACCTGCATGCAAGGCAACTCTTGCCAACAAACCGTAGGCATAGCCCTTGGTTACACGCTCACAGTTATAGTCAGTACTCTCACCGAGCCAAGGAAGATACTCCACTGCCTCTTGCAAATTCTTAATCAAATCGGCATAGATGAGGTCTCTATCTATCTTCTTCATATAGACATTCGACAAGTCTGACTTAGAAGATGTGTCCTTGTAAGGAATATCACCCCAACGACGTACCAACTCAAAGTAAGCCAAAGAGCGCAACACCAAAGCCTCTCCCAGATATTGTTTCATTTCCTTGGAGGTAGAAGGGGCAGACAACAAGGAAGAGTTTCGGATACCCTCAACCGCAGTACTTGCCAACTCACCCATTTTGAAGAGAGACTTCCAAGGAGTGGTCTTGTTATATACATCATCGTAGAAGTTGGATGCGCCCTTGTCACCACTGGTACTATAGTCTGTATCAGAGAAGCCTGTAGGAATCTCTATATCTGAGCAACCTTGCCAGTTGACAGGTATTTTCTGACCGAAAGCGTAAGAGTCGAGCATCTGAGAATAGATACCTATCACAGCCGACTTTGTCATTCCGATGTTTTCATATACCACATCGTTGCCTTGCTGCGAAGGAGACTCAGTGTCTAGGAAGTCGCTGCATGACCACAAAGGAAGCGTAGCCAATGCCACAGCGCATATCTTAATTGCAAAATATCTTTTTTTCATGACCTTTCAAATTCTAAAATGTTACGTTCATTCCAATAATATAAGTACGAGACTTTGGATAAGCCGAGCAGTCGATACCAGGACACAAGTTGTTGGTAGAAGTACTTACCTCTGGGTCCTGACCGCTATAGCCTGTGATACAGAACAGGTTGTAACCTGTCGCATAGAATCTCACATTTCCAAGTCCTATCTTGCTAGTCACCAACTTAGGCAAGGTATAGCCCAAGGTCAATGTACCCAAACGCAAGAACGAACCATCCTCCACAGCCCAATCCGTAACGATGGTAGAACCAATCAATGGAGACCAGATTGAGGCATTCTTGTTGATTTCCTGCAAACGCTCAGGGTTGGCATATCTACCATTGAAGATATTCTGACCTGTCTCTGGGTCGATGATGGTAAATCGTTTGCCTAAAGCAACCTCTGTACTCACGTTCTGATAACGCTTGCCACCTGCATAGGTCGTATAATCTATCTTGTTGGCATTGAGCACATCATTACCTACAGAGAAGTTGAACATGGCAGCCAAATCGAATCCCTTCCAAGAAGTCTCCAAGCCAAAACCGCCCGTAAACTTAGGCAAAGCATGACCGATAACAGTTCTATCCTCATCTGGGTTGATTTCAGTTCCGTCACCACTAAGTTTCTTCAACTTCATGAAACCAGGACCGAAGTAAGAACTCTTGGTCAAGACCTTAGACGCATCTACCACTCCAGGATTCAACTCCCAACCTTGTTTGGTTGCATTATAGGTAAAGTCATCGAAAGAATACATGCCATCCGTCTTATAACCCCAAATCAAGCCAATCTCTTGTCCTTCAAATACACGGTAATCATCGGCACCAACTTCACCACTTCTACCTGAGCTGACTATCATCTCGTTACCTTGACCCCCATAGAGTTTATCTACTCTATTCTTATTAAAGGAGATATTGAAGTTAGCACCTAAATAGAAATCTTTTCTATCTACGATAATGCCCTTTACATTCGCCTCAAAACCTTTATTGGTTGTCTGACCGAGATTTTGATACTGCTTGTCATAACCTGAGTTGGATGGGAGGTCAACTGCCATAATCAAATTCTTGGTCTTATTGTTATATACATCGAGTGAAACATCCAAACGACCATTGAAGAGGTTGATGTCAAGACCTGCATTGGCAGAGTAAGTTGTTTCCCAAGTCAAGTTCTCATTACGCAAGACTGTACTTGTCTGAAGAGAACTCAATGGTTTCTCATTCTGATAATACAAATTCTTGGTAAGAGCTTGGTAAGTCTGACGCCAATAAGACTTGACACGAGCATTACCTGTGGCACCATAGCTCAAACGCAACTTTAAGTTGGACAACCATTCCTTCGTACCTTTCATGAACTTCTCCTCTGAGATACGCCAGGCACCTGCCACAGCAGGGAAGAAGCCCCACTTGTTGCCTGGAGAGAATACGTTGGTTCCATCCTCACGAGCTGTAAGGGTCAGATAATATCGATTGTCGAAGATATAGTTGACACGTCCGAAGTAAGAAGCAGTACGGCTTGGTTCATTGATGGTGGTATAAGTAGGTTGTGCCGTACCATCGTTCCACATGGCAAGTACATTGTCTGCCGTATAGTCGATAGGAAAATAATCTGACTTGATGTCCATGTTGTCGCTCTGCGAATGAACCATCTCGGCACCAGCCTGAGCGTTCAAACGATGTTTCTTCAAGAAACGAGTATCGTATGACAAGACTGCACGCAAGGTATAGTTATTGCCATCGGTATAAGTGCGCTTACCTACTGGCTGACCACCCTTCTGGGCTGCCTCACCTGTATTCTTCAGGTAAATGTCATCAAACTTAGTATGTGAGAATCCGTATGCGCCCTCACCTCTCAAAGACAAGCCCTTGATGATACGCCATGTAAGCGAACCTTGATAGACATTGTTGAAACGACGCTGCTTGCGATATTCATTGGCGATATTGTAGAATGGGTCGTTCAAACTACTCAAGTTTTCCGTAACGTCATCCTCACCCAAGTCCTCACGTCCAAGACTAGACAAAGTTTTCACTGGCGAATACTTCACACAATCACGAAGTTTCTTGCCATTGGAAACACTAGCACCATCTATGATGGTATTGGTCATCTTCACATTGAAATCAAGGGTCAAGTTCTGACGAATATCCTTGGATAACTTCAAGTTGAGATTGTCACGTCTAAACTTAGAGGTCTTCATGATGTAGCTTTCATCATCATGTGTATAGCTGATGCTATAGCGCATATCCTTCGTACCACCTGTCATGCCCAAGTTATAACTCTGCTTGACACCAGTACGAGAGAAAAGTTTCTTCTGCCAGTTGGTACCTTCCTGTGACTTATAGATGTCGATGTCTTCCCATCTTCCATACTTGCCAAACCAACCAGCATTATCAGATGGATCTAATTCTCGCTGATAATATACAAATTCGTATGGAGACAAAACATCGGTCTCGCCATAGAGTTTATTAAAACCTACGGAAGCATTGAAAGTGACCTTCACCTTACCTTCCTTACCACTCTTAGTCGTAACAAGGATAACACCATTAGCACCCTTGGAACCATAGATAGCAGTAGAGGCAGCATCCTTCAAGACATCGATGCTCTCTATATCTCCTGGAGGGACATCATCCAAGCTGCTCACCTGAAAACCATCTACTATATAAAGAGGTGAATTGTCCTGAGTGATAGAGCCACCACCACGTACACGAATATTGACTGCGGCATCAGGAGAACCTTCTGTTGTGACAACAGACACACCTGCCAAACGACCTGTCAAGGCAGAAGCTGCGGATGTCGTAGGTATCTTACCCAAGGTTCGAGAATCAACAGATGCAACAGAACCAGTCAAGTCCTTACGCTTGGCAGTACCATAACCGATAACCACAACCTCATTCATTTGGTTGGAATCATCCTGCAAAACCACACTAACCTCAGTCTTTCCCTTCAAGTTCACCTTTTTATTTTTCATACCAACGTATGACACCATCAAAGGGCTTGAATTGTTGTTCAATTTGATAGTAAACTTACCATCAAGATCAGAAACTGTGGCATTATTGGTATTACCTTCTTTTATGGTAGCACCGATAACGGGTTCACCACTGGAGTCAACCACAGTTCCAGTAATGACATCTTGTGCAAAAGCTCCGCAAGGACTTAATGCCAAGAATGACGCAAAGAGTAGTTTGTCTATTCGTCTTACTTTCATTGTTTATTGCTTTAAGTTATTAATGTTGTCAATTGATGGCGCAAAAGTAATAACTAAAAACGATACATATAGTAAAAATAAGCACTTTTTATGTGTAAATTCTTCCAAAAGGATATATTTTGCACAAAAATATACAGCTAACAAAATAAAAAAACCATTCATCACCGCTCACAGAGTGATAAATGGATTTTTTACTTCCTATTTTTTTGCTTACTTCACCAAATGGGCTTTTATCCACTCCATTTGATTCTTATTGGTATCTTCGCTTGTCCAATGCTCATTGATTGGGGTCAAGAGCGATTCTTTCTTGCATTTCAAGGTATTCCACACTGCATAGCTTGTAGTTGGAGGACAAGTATTGTCATTATATCCCCAAGTAAGATAGGTATCGGCTTTCACATAACGAGCAAAGTTGACCACATCAAAGTAAGACAAGGTATTGAGACAATCCTTGTTACCTAGTATCTGAGGTTGCTTGTTAAAGTGAGGATAACCGCCTGTCCTACCCTTCTCGACATAACCAGCCATGTCACTAAGGGCAGGATGATTTGCCACACACTGGGTTACTCGCTTGTCAAGACCAGCCGCGATGATTGCCAAAGCACCACCTTGGCTTCCACCTTGCACAGCCACATTCTTACCATCCCATTCAGGAAGAGAGGTCAAGAAGTCGATACAACGAACCAATCCGCAATAGACATGCTTCATATAATAGATGTCCTTGTTCTCCAATCCATTGGCAAGATAACCACCATTGGCATCATTGAAGGCACGAGTCGCATCCTCGAAGGCAGACTGAGGCAAACGTGGGTCTAATCCATGAATCTCTATCTCAAAACGGATGAAGCCGTTCTCAGCATAGAACTTATTGCGCAATGGTTCCTTGATGGTTTTGATACCTGCTCCTGGAGGTGTCAAGACAACAGGACAAGAACCAGCCTTGGCATTCTTTGGGATAAACAGATAGCCATACATCGAATGGCGCATCTTGTCGATTTGAAGTTTGATGAGATAGCAATCCATCTTGTCCGTGCAATACTCCTTGGCGAGTTCCTTAGTATAACTCATAGGAACTTGCTCCAAATCTCGTAGGTTTTTCTGCCAGAAAGCCTCGAAATTTTTTGGTTCTTGGGTATAAGGTTGTATCTTATCCACTGAATATCCCACCTTCACATGATGCTGATACTTTTTGCCATCAAGAGCATAGGCCAAGCGCAAGTCACGAAATCCTGGGGTCTTGCGAGTGCCCATGTTGATGACAGCACGACCGTTTTTGAGTTTCACGCTCCCCTGCTTGTCACCTTCGAGCATGTCATTGCCGATTTCATACTTCACCTCACCATCACGAGGTATGCCGTATTGATAGAAGCTCACCTCCACCTTGGCTTGTTCACCTGTTTGATAGAGCCAGTCGGCATGGTCTGGCACGGTCAGCCATAAGTAATCACTGCGATAAGGATAGTTCTCGGCATGTGTTGCCAAAACTATCCAAAGGAAGAGAGCCATCAGAATGTTTCTTACTTTCATTTTTTCGATACGTTTATAGTTATTCCTTAAATTAGCAGACTTAAAATTTCACAAAAATGCAAGCCTTTGGGCAGCAAAAAGTTGCCCAAAGTTTGCATATGTCAGAAAATTCACTTACCTTAGTGCTGCAAAACAAAAACAAGGAATATCTAACACATGGCAAAGGTAAGCAAAAAATTTGAGAAACTCACTCCTTTTGGAGGAAATTATTTCACGAACAGGGCTTTTAGCTCTCTTTCCCTTGACAAGGTCATCAACGAGACCCTTGGCAAGCGCAGTTCAACCTACAATGGATACCAATGGGACGAGATTGTCTCTTCCATGCTCGATGTTTATCTCAGCGGAGGCAATTGTGTGGAAGACGTGAACAGAAAGGAGTGCCACATTCGCGAGACTCCCGACACCCGCATACCGACAAGCCACACCATCGGTCGTGCCATCAAGACACTGTCCACATTGTCATTTCCACAACGGAAACGAACATATCTAATAATTACATTAGGAGCCTTGATGACAAAAGGCCAAGATGCGATACAGATGCCATCACCAGGAGCGGTCTGTCCTGCGATAGTGACATCACCCGACTGCAAGTTGAGCTGGCTCTTCAAGAAGATAGTACCCGACACATCAAAGATAATGGTACGAGCACCTTTCTGATTACACGCCCATCGGAAAGACCCTTCCTCGCCTGTATCTTCGAGTGTGGTGACATGATAGACTGCCCCACCACGGCCACCTGTTACATACATACCATAACCTTGTGCGCCTGGGAAAGAAGGAACTTTGTTAGACTGTGCCATCGTTGTTGTGGCTGTAACGAGCATACTGCTGAAGAGTACACCTTTCAATAGACTGCTAAGTAATGTTTGTCTCATATCGAAAAACGGTTTTTAAGTTATAATTCTTAATGGTATCGGACTCGTCACCCTCACATGATGAAGAATGGCATTGAATCCTTGATTCGCTTGCAAAATTAGGAGAAAGAGAAGACTCTTTATGGTGTATTTTTGCCAAAATAAGAGTATAAAATGACGGAGATACCCCCAAGTGATTAATTTTACCCACCTTTCCGTACTATCTTCTCCCTCAACTTATTTTTTCTTTCGTACTTTTGCGGTATCAATAAAACAACAACTTAAAAACAAACCAAATCATGGGCAACAACCATCTATTGATTCAAGATTACTATGCAGCCAACTGCTCCAAGCTCATCAACTACGCATTGAAATGCCAGATGAGCATGGATGATGCACAAGACATCGTACAAGATGCCTTCGTTCGCTTGCTATCGTCAGACAAGATGATCAACGAGACCACTCTCCCTGCATTAGTGAGGAGCATCGTCTCCAACCTCATCAAAGACCGCTGGCGACACCAAGCCTACATCTACCAACATGAGCGATACATCAAACTGACCTCTTCCCAATATGAAGACGGACAAAGCCTCCTTTCCATGCACGAGACGGAGCTTTGGCTACAGAAGAGCATGGCGAGGCTCGACGAGAAGAGCTGCAAGATATATCGCATGAGCATGGAAGAGGGGAAAAAGGTAAGCGAGATAGCCGATTGCCTCAACATCAAATATAAAACGGTGGAGAATCGCCTCAGCATGGCTAGAAAAGAAGTTCGGCACTACATGGCAGCGATATGCCTGTAACAGGCATACTCTCTTACCATTTCAGATGCCCATACTTTTCCTTATACCAGATTTGCCAACCGTTCACCATATTCTGCCAAACGACGTAGGCACCAGGGGCAACGGCTGCCAATGGATTGAGGAAAGTAAGGGTGAGCCAAATGCCCACGATGGTATTCTTCTGTCCGAGAGCCTGACCCGCACTGATACTTGCCCCGTAATGCCGACCCACCGCCTTGCCAATCGCAAACTGGATAAGGCAAACTAACAGCGGAACTATCAACAACAAGGCTAGAATCCATCCAGAAACCTCAGCATGAAGGATATTCCTTACCGTCTCCCCCATCAAGATGGTAAGGTTGAAGCACCACATATAGAAGCCCAAGTCTTTCACGCTCTTCACCTTATCCACAAACTTAGGCAAGAATTTCCTACTCAACAATGCCAAGAGCAAAGGAACGACTAAGACCGTTGTCACATTGCGGAACACCATCGCACTCATCATGAGGAACGAGACATCTGCCCCCTTCTCTACCATCGGGAAAAGACTCGGAATGATGACCATCGTAAAAATGTTGGCGATGACCGTATAGGTGGTCAGCGAACCGATACTGCCGCCCAACTTCTCCGTAACCACAGCCACGGCGGCTGCCGTAGGACAGATGAAGCAGATGAAGGCACCCTCGAGAATCAGTTTGGTACTGTAATCGGAACCGAACTCGAAGATGAGCACCACCATCGCCAATGCCAGCGAGGTGCGGATGAGCTGGAGGATGAAATGCCAGGTCTTAGGCTTCATCTCCTTGATTTCTATCTTACAGAAAGTAACATAGAGCAGGGCGAAGAGCACCACCGGCATCAGACTTACCAACCTCGGACCACAATAATCGCCAATGGGCACCAGGAAGGGCACATTGGCGAATATCAGGTAGCCCAATGCTCCCATAACCAGGGAGCAGGGCAATGAAAACTTTCTAAAAAATCTCCACAAAAACATATCAGTTTAGTCTTTGTTGCTGCGCTTGCGCTTCAGGTGATCAAGCTCAATCTTGCGCATACGCATGTTCTTTGGAGTTACCTCTACGTACTCGTCCTCACGGATATACTCCAGGCACTCCTCAAGACTCATCACGGTCTTAGGAATCACGCGGGCCTTATCGTCTGAACCGGAAGCACGCACGTTGGTAAGCTGCTTAGCCTTGGTTACGTTAACTACCAGGTCGTTATCGTGAACATGCTCACCTACAACCTCGCCGCCGTAAACCTCCTCACCCGGGTCGATGAAGAACTTACCACGATCCTGCAACTTATCGATGGCGTAAGCAAAGGCAGTACCGGTTTCGAGCGCAATCATGCTACCGTTAGAACGGCGGCTGATTTCACCCTTGTATGGCTGATACTCCTTGAAGCGGTGAGCCATGATAGCCTCGCCCTGAGAAGCGGTCAGCACGTTGGTACGCAGACCGATGATACCACGTGAAGGGATATCAAACTCGATGTCTACACGCTCGCCCATGTTCAGCATAGAGGTCATATCACCCTTGCGGCGGGTAACCATATCAATCATCTTAGAAGCGAACTCCTCTGGTACGTTGATGGTCAACTCCTCTACAGGCTCGCATTTCACACCGTCAATCTCCTTGTAGATAACCTGAGGCTGACCTACCTGGAGCTCATAGCCCTCGCGGCGCATGGTCTCGATGAGCACAGAGAGATGGAGCACACCACGGCCTGATACAATCCACTTATCGGTAGAATCCTCGTAAGGCTGTACGCGGAGAGCGAGGTTCTTCTCGAGCTCCTTGTTCAAGCGCTCCTGGATGTGGCGTGATGTACAGAACTTGCCTTCCTTACCGAAGAATGGTGAATCGTTGATGGTGAAGAGCATGCTCATGGTAGGCTCATCGACAGCGATTGGAGGCAGAGGCTCAGGATTCTCGAAGTCGCAGATGGTATCACCAATCTCAAACTTCTCCAAACCGATAACGGCACAGATATCGCCAGAATCTACATGATCGGTCTTCTTGTGACCCATACCCTCGAAGGTGTGGAGTTCCTTAATCTTGGTCTTCTCCTGGGTACCGTCGCGGTGGCAGATAGTAACGTTCATGCCGTCCTTCAAAGTACCACGGTGAACACGACCTACGGCGATACGACCTGTATAAGAGCTGTAATCGAGTGATGTGATAAGGAGCTGAGGAGTACCCTCAAGCTGCTTAGGAGCTGGGATAACCTCAATAATCTTATCGAGCAGATAGTCGATATTGTCGGTTGGATGATTATAATCCTCGCCCATCCAGCCGTTCTTGGCAGAACCGTAAACTACAGGGAAGTCGAGCTGGTCTTCTGTAGCATCGAGGTCGCACATCAGGTCGAATACCATCTCATACACCTCTTCAGGGCGACAGTTAGGCTTATCTACCTTATTAACAACAACGATAGGCTTCAGTCCGAGCTGCAATGCCTTCTGGAGCACGAAACGTGTCTGAGGCATCGGACCCTCGAAAGCATCGACGAGGAGGAGGCATCCGTCTGCCATGTTGAGCACGCGCTCAACCTCACCACCGAAGTCAGAGTGTCCAGGAGTATCGAGGATATTAATCTTAGTACCTTTCCAATTGATAGATACATTCTTTGAGAGAATGGTTATACCACGCTCGCGCTCCAAGTCGTTGGAATCGAGCACTTCGCCGCTGTTATCCTGGCCGTCGCGGAACAGCTTACCGGCGAGCATCATCTTGTCGACCAATGTAGTCTTACCATGGTCAACGTGTGCAATAACTGCAATGTTTCTAATGTCTTGCATTTTAATTTTTACCTTAAATACTTAAATTTGGGTGCAAAATTACAAAAAAATCCCGAAATGTTTGCATAATTCGCCAAAAAGTTGTACCTTTGCACCGCATTTTTAATGAAACCACCGTGAGGAAGGTCATCAGATGCGCAAAATTAAACATATTCATATTTTATTAAATTAAGTATTACAGCTATGTATTTAGACAAAGCAAAAAAAGAAGAGATCTTTAGCAAGTACGGAAAGTCTAACTCTGATACTGGTTCAGCTGAGAGCCAGATAGCATTGTTCTCATACCGTATTGCTCATTTGACGGAGCACGTTAAGAAGAACCGTAAAGATTATACTACAACACGTGCGTTGACACAGCTTGTAGGAAAGCGTCGTGCATTGCTCGATTACTTGTATGATCGCGACATCAATCGCTATCGTGCTATCATCAAGGCCCTCGGTCTTCGTAAGTAATCAGCTTAGGCAGACACATTGCTTAACAGAACAAAGAATCCCATCACTCGCAAGAGCGATGGGATTTTTCTTGCATAAAAAAAAGAATATGATTCACTTCTTAGAACAGTACTTTGTAGAACTTGTTACTGTAACCAGCATCATCTATCTGACGCTGGCTATCATTCTGTTGCTCTACAAGACACCTGATACAGCCGTTTACAAAACCTTCCGCAGATCTAAAAGACTGATGGCAGGCGGAATGGGACTCATCAGTCTGAATATATGGATCTGGATAGCATCATTTACCGGAAGCTGGACTGAATATAACAACTGGGTACCCTGTTTCGACATCATCCTCTTCTATCTGATGGGCATCTGCTTCAGCTTCTCGCTCAGCAGTCTGCTCGACCCTCATTATATCTCCCGTAAGCGCTACAGGGCGATAGCTGTAAAGTTCACTCTGACGGCTTTCTTCGCCCTTATCGCCATGACAGATGCGCTGAAGGCATATCAGCTGCCCCTGCTGCTTATCGCCCTGATAGGACTGCTGGAGATGCTCATAGGGCATATCTACTACTTCAACAAGTGCTATCTGAGGAGCAACGCCCTCTTCGAAAACTACTTCTCGAACGAGAAGAGCCATTTCATCAGATGGCTCAAGGTGAGCCACTGGCTCTTCTACGGCATGCTGATACTGGGCGTGATATCCATCCGTTCGGGTGCGCTGTTCAACTGGCTGTTGCAATTCTATGTGGTGGGCATGAATCTCTATATCCTGGTAAACATCATCAACTATGCCTCAGAATACGAGACGCTGATGAAGGCAAACGTCGATAAGGAGGAAGAGGAAAAGATGGGAGAAGCCAATCCGAAGAAAGCCTTTATCGAGACGCTACGCCCGAGAGTGACAGAATGGACTCTGGAGAAATCGTATCTGAAGGAACAGTTCACGATAGATGATCTTGCTACTAAGCTGTATACCAACAAGACGTATCTCTCTACCTTTATCAAGGAAGAATTCGGCATGAACTTCAGCAGTTGGATAGCAAGCCTGCGCCTGGAAGAAGCCAAGAAAATGATGAGCGAGCATCCTGATGCCAAGCTGAAGGATATCGCCTACAACGTAGGTTTCTCCTCGCTGCCCTACTTCTCAAGCGTCTTTGCCAAATCAGAAGGCGTCACGCCATCTGCCTGGATGAAAGAAATCAGCAGGAATAAAGAAAGATAAGAAACGGAAGAACGGGCTAGAAACTTTAAAGTTTCTGGCCCGTTCTTGTATATTTAGTTACTTAGAATAAATCTCCTTCAAAGGATTCATCACGAAATCACGCTCCTCCATCAGCGGATGAGGAACCTTGAAATCGGGCTCATCTATCACCAGATCATCTATCATCAGGATATCGATGTCGATGATGCGGTCCTGATATTCGCCATCCACCGACTTCATGGTGCGCCCCATTTCGCGCTCTATGCGCTGCGTAGCCTCCAGCACCTGGCGCGGAGCCATCGTGGTGAGAACCAGCACACAGGCATTGATATAATCGTTGGGCGACGAATAGCCCCAAGGCTTGGTTTCGTAAAGAGCAGACTGGCGCTCTACCACACCAATCTGCTCTCCTATCTTTTCTATTACCTCGCGAATGTTGCGCTTTCGGTTGCCCAAATTCGTACCGAGACTTAAATATACTTTATACATGTTCACCCCGTTAATCTGGAAGAATCAACAATGAATCACCATAGCAGCCAAACATATAACCGTTCTTCACAGCCATCTTGTATGCCTCGTAAACCAGGTCGTAACCACCAAAGGCTGCGGTACTCATCATCAGAGTTGACTCAGGATGATAGAAGTTGGCTACGGCACAGTCAGCAAGTCCGAAATCGTATGGAGGGAAGATGAACTTGTTGGTCCATCCGTCGAATGCCTTCATCATACCGTCGGTGCCTACAGCCGTTTCAGTTGCCTTCATCACGCTGGTACCGATAGCGCAGACGCGATGACCGGCAAGCTTAGTCTTGTTAACCAGATCGCATGCCTCCTGACTGATCATCATCTGCTCAGAATCCATCTTGTGCTTGGTAAGATCCTCAACCTCGATATCGTGGAAGTTGCCCAGACCGCAGTGCAGGGTGATATAAGCCTCGTTGATACCATTGATTTCCATACGCTTCATCAGCTCGCGAGAGAAGTGAAGACCGGTAGCAGGTGCAGTTACAGCACCCTCTACCTCAGCGAAAACACACTGGAAATCGTCCATATCATCCTCTGTAGCGTGATGATCCTCACGGGCATCGATGACGTAGCGTGGGAGCGGAGCCTCGCCCAGAGCGAAGAGCGAACGCTTGAAGACATCATGACTGCCATCCTCATCATAGAGGAAACGGAGGGTACGGCCACGGCTGGTGGTATTGTCGATAACCTCGGCAACCATCTCGTTGACATCATCGAAGAAAAGCTTGTTGCCGATACGGATCTTGCGGGCAGGCTCTACCAATACGTCCCAAAGACGCATCTCAGGATTGAGCTCGCGGAGCAGGAACACCTCTATCTTGGCATCGGTCTTCTCCTTGGTACCGTAAAGACGGGCTGGGAAAACCTTGGTATTGTTGAAGATGAAGGTATCGCCCTCTTCGAAGTAATTCACGATATCCTTGAACTGCAGGAATACTGGATTGCCATCGGCATCAACCATATCCTTGCCGTTTTCATCTTTCTTGTACATCACGATGGTTTCACTCTTCTTGTGGAGAACCATGAGTCGGGACTCGTCGCGGCGAGTAATCTCGAATGTACGTTCACCACTAGCAGTTTTTACCACGTGCTTTGCCTTATGTGGATAAAGTGCCACCTGATCTTTTGGCAACTTAAAGTTAAATTGTGATAGCTTCATGTTATATTATTTATTACTTGGATGACTGAAGGCTGTCTTCGAGAGGCTGCTCATCAAGCCATTCCTGGAAATGTTCAAAACTGATGCAGTTTTCTACTGCGAAACTTCCTGCCTTGGTACGGCGGAGGGCGGTAAGATAGGCACCGCTATCCAGAGCCCTGCCGATATCACGGGCGAGGGAACGGATATAGGTTCCTTTGCCGCAAACCACACGGATGCTGGCGGTCTTCTGCTCATCGTTATAATCGGTGAGTTCTATCTCGTCTACACGCACGGTCTTCGGCTTGAGCTGAACCTCTTCGCCTGCCCGGCGCAAGGCATAAGAGCGGTCGCCATTCACCTTTACGGCACTGTAGGTAGGCGGAACCTGCTGAATCTCGCCCACAAACTGCTTGAGCGTTTCCTCCACCAGCTGGCGGGTGATATGCTCCGTAGGATAGGTGTGATTCACGCTGTGTTCCTTATCGTAGCTGGCGGTAGTAGCACCGAGCTGCAGGGTAGCTGTATACTCCTTGGTGTGGGTCTGCAGCTGTTCTATCTGCTTGGTACATTTACCGGTGCAGAGCACCAGCACGCCAGTGGCAAGGGGATCGAGCGTACCGGCATGTCCTATCTTTACCTTAAAACCGAGTTTCTTACTGAGCAGATAGCGAACATGCGCCAGGGCTCCGAAACTCGACATGCGATAAGGCTTGTCGATGGCAATAATTTCTCCTTTTCTGAAATCCATAGTTTATGTTTAGTCAACCATCTGCATATCTACACCGCAAAGGCCGCAGATGATAATGATAAGTCCTACTACGATACGGTACCAGCCGAAAGCTGCAAAACCGTACTTGGTGACATAATTGATGAAAAACTTGATGGCGAGAATGGCAACGATGAATGCTACCACTGAGCCTAATATCAATGTGAACAGGTTGTTGCCCTGGGTGAGCAATGAGCCGCCGCCATGGCTGATGAGCTTATAAACCTCGAGACAGGTGGCGCCAAACATGGTTGGCACTGCCAGGAAGAATGAGAACTCGGCTGCTGCCTTGCGGGTAAGACGCTGGGACATACCACCCACGATGGTTGACATGGAGCGCGATACACCAGGAATCATCGCTATACACTGGATGAAACCGATAATCAGGGCACGCTTGTAAGTAAGCTTGGTCTGTTCGCTGCCTTTATTGAATATCTTATCGCAGAAGAGCATGAAAATACCGCCGATGACAAGCATCCAGCCCACCAGTTGTACATTGCCAAGGTTTGACTCGATGAAATCATTGAAGGCAAGGCCCAATACCACGGCAGGCACGGTACCAACAACCAGACGGGCATAGAAATCGAACATCGCCTTCCAATAGGTCTTCTCACCGGTCTTCACAGCCTCCGGATAGAAGAATCTCTTCCAATACAGACAGATGACAGAAAGGATGGCGCCAAACTGGATGATGACAGTAAAGGCGTTGACAAACTTATCCTGGATATCTACACCCAGCAAATTTTCTGCTATAATCATGTGGCCCGTACTGGATACAGGCAAGAACTCGGTCAGTCCCTCTACGATAGAGATAATGATAGTCTGAATAAAATCCATCTAATAATAATATGTATATTAATTATAAATTATTCATTGTCTTTCGGTTTGTGAATCACCGCATAGATGATTGAAAGGAAACCAATCAATGTTACGGTTGGTGCTACAACGATGCGACGGGTACTGAAAATATCAGTATCGAAGGTATGCTCGTTAGAACCGGCGCCACTCATCAGCAGAAAACCGATGATGATAATCGCCATTCCGATGCCTAACAAGATAAAGTTCATCTTGTCGAATGCTAAATTCTTCTTATCCATTATTTTATATAATTTACAATTTATAGTTTACAGTTTATAGCAAACCTGCTATACGGCAAAGCTGCCATTAACTTTTAACTATTAACTTTTAACTATTAACTATCAACTAAATCTTATAAAGGTCTCCCGCCTTCATCTTCAGGAACTTATTGACTGAGATGCAGGCGCAGAAGGCGGTAATGATGATACCGAAGAGGAAAACGGAGCCGCCGGTGATGGCAAGTTCCTGCCAGCCCAAAACATTCATCAGTTCCGGTTCGTGGAGCGACCATGCATAGAGACAACCGCCCAGGAAACCATCTGCCAGCAGGGCTGAAACAACGCCCACAAGCACAGCCTTGCGCAGGAACGGACGGCGGATAAAGCCCCAGGATGCACCTACCAGCTTCATCGTATGGATGGAGAAACGGCGGGCATAGATGCCCAGACGCACCGTATTGTTAATCAACGAGAACGAGATGAAGGTGAGCAGGGCTGCTACAATCAGCAATCCGATACTGATCTTTGCCAACGAATTGTTCACCTGTTCTATCAGGTCGTGCTGATAAGTAACCTCGGTAACACGCGGATATGCCTTCAGTTCCTTGGCAATCCACTTCAAAGAATCATTGTTCGCATAATCTGCCTTCGTCGTAATCTCTATGGAAGGCTGGAAAGGGTTGACACCGGCAAACTCGCTCGGGTTGGTACCCAAATCGCGGGTAGCTTCTTTCAGTGCCTCTTCCTTGGTGATATAAGTCAGCGTATTGACATAAGGTCTTGCATTCAGGCGTTTACACATCTGCAATCCCTCCGGGTTAGTCATATCCTGTTCGAGCATCACCTGTACCACGAGATTCTCCTTCACATAGGAAGAGAGATTGCGTCCCATGAGGACAGAGAAGATAACTAACCCCAACAAAATGAGCACCATAGCGGTACTGATACACAAAGTAATGACCTGCAATCCACGATGATTGCTAGGCTTATATTGTTTCTTTCTCATTTTAAAAAATCTTTACTAACTTAAAATCAAAAGGGCACAATTACCCAAATTGTCTGCAAAGATACGCATAAACGAAGAGATTACAAAATAAAATTGCATTTATTTACATTTATTCAATTAATTAATCGAACCACAGGCAAAAGTTAAGTTCAATTGAAAAAGGAAAAGGGCCAACCTCACGGCCAGCCCTTCACATACTAAGTAAAATTCAAATAGGTATGACTTGAATTTACTAAATGAAAATATTTTTTTTAGGAAATTTCCCACTATAATTACACCATCGTTACATTTTAGTGATGACACCCTTCTCTGAACTCTCCAGGAACTGGATGATGTTCTGAATCTCCGGTCCATCTGGCACCTGATCCTTGATCTGGTTAATGGCATCGAAGAGGGATGTCTGACCATGGAATACCAATCGGTAGGCATTCGCAATATGCTTGCGAACCTTCTCGGTAAGCTCGGCTGCTTCCATGATGATGGTGTTAGGACCTGCATACTTCACAGGCTTTCCACCGGCAATGATATAAGGAGGAATATCCTTAGAGAAGGTAGTACCTGCCTGAATCATCGCCAGGTCGCCTACTCGGGTCTTGGCGTTCTCTACTACAGATGTTGAGTAGATGACACCGTTACCAATCACACAGTCGCCCGCAATCTTGGTGCCATAACCGAATACGCAACCGTTGCCGATGACGGTATCGTGAGAGATATGGGCACCTTCCATCAGGAAGTTGTTGTTGCCCAGAACGGTCTTGCCGCCCTTATGGGTACCACGGTTGATAACCACGTTCTCACGGATGGTATTGTTGTCGCCAATCACTACCTCACTCTCCTCACCTGTAAAGTGGAAGTCCTGTGGGAGGGCAGCAATAACGGCTGCCTGGAACACCTTATTATTATTACCCATGCGAGTACCGTTCATGATGCTCACGAATGGATAGATGGTACAGTTGTCGCCGATGACCACATCGTCCTCAATATAGGCGAATGGATATATCTTGCAGTTGTCTCCAATCTTAGCCTTTGGAGAAACCTCTGCCTTTGGACTTATTATACTAGCCATAACTATAAACTATTAATTATTAACTATAAACTACTTAGCTCCTCCACCCAATGCATAGTAGAGATTTACTACTGCCTGCATCTTGTTGAAGTCATCAGCTACCTTAGAAAGCTGTACGTTGAGGAGTGAAGACTGTGCCTGGATGATTTCAAGGTAAGAGCTGCCTGCAATACCCATCAATTCCTTGGTAGATTCTACATTCTTCTCGAGTACTTCTATTCGCTTCTGCTCTATCTTGCTCTTCTCATCAGAGTAGTTGTAGAGAACAAGCGCATTGCTCACCTCGCTACCAGCCTTCAGCACAGTATTCTGCCAGGTATTGTAAGCCTGCTCATACTGCATCTTAGCCACCTTCAAACCGGCAATGATACGGCCGTTCTGGAAGATTGGCTGGGTAAGAGAACCTACAGCTGAGAGCAACCACTTACCTGGGTTCACGATGCCCATACCACCTGAATTGGTGAAGGCACCTGTACCGGAAATGGTGATAGATGGATAGAACTTGCTGCGGGCGGTCTCTACACCATAGAAGCACTGGGCAAGATTCATCTCGGCTGCGTGGACATCAGCACGGTTGTTGAGCAACTGGATGCCTACACCGGTTGAGAAATTAGATGGAAGACTCTGGTTATCCAACTTGCCACGGGCGATGCTATGTGCCTGGTCGCCGATGAGCAAACTCAGAGAGTTCTCTGTCTCACGAATCTGGCGCAACAGATCGGTCTTCTGGGTCAACACAGAATAGTAGTTAGACTCAGCAGACTGGATGGCTGGTGTACGGTAACCCATTCTGAGATCGTGCATCTTCTGCATAGTCTCCCAAGTATCCTTGGTCAATCCTTCCATATTGTTAACCAACTCCACCTGCTTGTCGAGCATCAACAGAGTATAATACATGTTGGCGATGTTGGCGATGAGGTTGGTCTTGACAGATACCTGATAATCCTGCAACTGGAGCAGCGCCATCTGGGCACTGCGCTTCTGAGAGAGCAGGTTGCCGAAGAGGTCTACCATCCAGCTGGCTGTAACAGGCATCGTGTAAGTCTTGGTGGCAGCCTGACCATCCCAGGAGGCGATGGTTCCCTGAGGAGTGAAAGACAAGGCAGGCACGAATGCCAACTTGGCACACTTCAGCTGCTCTTCAGCTATCTTCACGTTCAAAGCCGCATTGAGGAGGTTGACATTGTTGTTCAATCCCTTCTCGATGAGCGACTGAAGCTGAGGGTCGGTGAAGACACTGCGCCAAGGAATATTAGCGAAGGTTGTAGTATCCTTTACAGCCAAAGTATCTGTAGCAGAGTTGACATCGCGAACGATGCCGCTGATCTTCACATCCGGACGCTCATACTTTCCGTAGAGAGTCTTGCAGCTGCTCAGAGAGAGCGCTGCGAGACCCAATATGATGATATTTAAATTCTTTTTCATTGTTTCCTTTGAAGTTACATTGCGTTATTACTTCTTCT